>JAJYLO010000029.1 GCA_021787635.1 bacterium
CGAAATGAAGCGGGCGTACCTTGATTACGCGATGAGCGTCATCGTCAGCCGTGCCCTGCCGGACGTCCGCGACGGATTGAAACCGGTTCATCGCAAAATCCTTTATGATATGTATAAGTTGGGATTGACATCAGGCGCCCATTTTGCCAAGTCGGCTAAGGTGGTCGGCGATGTCCTCGGCAAATACCACCCTCATGGTGACGCTCCGGTTTATGAAGCGTTGGCACGGATGGCTCAGGATTTTTCCATGCGCTATCCATTGGTCAAAGGCCAGGGTAATTTCGGTTCGGTCGACGGCGATCCGCCGGCGGCCATGCGTTATACCGAAGTCAAACTCTCCAAAATTGCCGATGAAATGCTGGCCGATATTGAAAAAGAAACCGTCCCAATGATCGATAATTTCGACGGCTCATTGAAAGAACCGCTTTACCTACCGGCAAAACTGCCCAACCTGCTCCTTATGGGGGCCGAAGGAATTGCCGTCGGCATGGCCACTAAAATCCCGCCGCACAATCTGACGGAGATTGTTGATGCCATTTTGGCGATGATCGACAAGGCCAAAATCAACGCTATAGGGACGAAGGGCCCGGAAGCATTGCTGTTTAACGTGGAACTGGAAGATCTTTTGCAGTACGTTAAAGGCCCGGATTTTCCGACCGCCGGCATTATTTACGGGGCGACCGATATCAAGGAAATGTATGCGACCGGCCGCGGATCGATACTGGTCCGGGCAAAAGTAGAAGATGAGGATCTGGGCAAGGGAAAAATGGCAATTATCGTCAAGGACCTGCCGTATCAGGTCAATAAAGCTACTCTGGTAGAAAAGATCGCTCGCCTGGTAACTGATAAAAAGATCGTCGGTATTTCCGATTTACGCGATGAATCAAACCGTGAAGGAATCAGAATCGTCATCGAACTGAAACGGGATGCTTCCTATAAAAAAGTCTTAAATAATCTTTTCAAATACACCGAATTGCAAACATCATTCCCTGTCAACATGGTTTGTCTGGTCGACGGCGTGCCGCAAACTTTATCTTTAAAATCTATCCTCGAAATTTATATTAAACACCGGGTGGAAATTGTCACTAAACGGTCGGAATATGAATTAAGACAGGCCAAGGCCCGCGCCCACATCTTGGAAGGCTATCTGATCGCCCTTGACAATATTGATGCCGTCGTCGAAACGATTAAAAAATCCAAGGATGAACTGACGGCCAAAGTCAGCCTGGTCCGCAAATTCAATCTGTCGGAAATCCAGGCACAGGCCATTCTCGATATGCAGCTTAAACGCTTGACCGGATTGGAGCGGGATAAAATTGAAGATGAATTGGCGATGCTTAAAGAAACCATTGAATATCTCGAAACGTTACTTAAGGATATTTTCAAAAAATTAAAAGTCGTCAAGGATGAACTAACCTATTTAAAGGAAAAATACGGCGACAGCCGGAAAACGACCGTTTACAAAAGTAAGCCGGGCGAAATTACCGACGAGCAATTGATCGAGAACAAGGAAGTAATTGTCGTTCTTACCAAAGAAGGGTATATCAAACAGGTACCGCGGGAAACCTTCCGGGTGCAAAACCGCGGCGGTAAAGGCGTTTCGGGCATCGAAACAAAAGAGACCGATAACGTTTACTATATAACGACGGCGATGACTCACGATTATATGCTTTTCTTCACCAACCAGGGCCGCGTCTTCCAAACCCGTGTCTGGGATGTGCCGGTTGGCTCCCGGATTTCCAAAGGCAAAGCGATTGTCAATCTGGTTTCGCTGCGGCCGGAAGAAACCATTACTTCCATCCTGACTTATGACGCCGAAACGGTAGAGAATGCCAACAAGCTTTTTGTCGTCATGTCCACCAAATGCGGCACGGTCAAAAAAACACCGTTTAATGACTATGCCAATATCCGCAGCAACGGTATTATCGCCATCCGATTGGAAACGAACGACGAACTTTTATGGGTCAAGCTGACCGACGGCAAAAAAAACGTCATACTCGTCGCCAAAAACGGTAAAGCGATCGTCTTTAAGGAACCGGAAATCCGGCCAACCGGCCGGGCGTCAATCGGCGTCCGCGGCATGAATATCGAAAAAGCCGATCAGGTAATCGCTGCCGATGTTTTCGGCGACGATGAATTCAAAAAAAACATTTTGGTCATTTCCGACCGCGGTATCGGCAAAAAAACGCCGATAAGCAGTTTTCGCGGCCAGCACCGGGGCGGCAAAGGGGTAAAAATCGCATCGCTTGACGAGAAATTCGGTACCGTCGCTTATGCCTCAATCATTGAACCGGAGGATAATACCGTCATCATTACCAGTAATTCCGGTCAGGTCGTCAAGATCCCCATCCCTTCAATCCCTTCCCGTTCGCGGACCGCCAAAGGCGTCATCCTCATGCGCTTCGGTGAGAAACAGGATCGGGTTGTGAGCGCCACCTTGGTGTGATATAATTGGGACATCGATGGAAATCAACGGAAAAAGTATTGCCGATTATCTGCTTGGGTTGATTAAGAAAAAAGCTAAAAAACTTCGCCTCGTCACCTTTCTAGTCGGCAACTCTCCAGATCAAACCGGCTTTCTCCGCACCAAGTCGCAAACCGCCAGAAAACTCGGCGTCGGTTTCCGGTTTATCCATTTCAAAGAAACGCCATCCTTTGAATCGTTTGCGCACGCCATTAAAGAGGCCGCCGCCGACCCCAAAAACACGGGAATAATCATCCGACAACCTTTACCTTCACAACTGTCAACGGATAGTATTTACGACTATATTCCCGTCAATAAAGAAATCGAGGGTCATAAACGGAAAACGCCTTTTTTGCCACCGATCGGCCTGGCGATTTTGACCGTCTTTAAATATATTTATGGCAAAAAAAAATTGACACCGGATTTATTTGTTGATATTAATAAAGACCGGAAATTTTTTAAGCGGGTTTTCCGGAATAAGAAAGTCGTCCTGATCGGCCGGGGCATAACCGGCGGCAAACCAATCGGCAAAACATTGACAGAAGCAAAAATCAACTATATCGGCCTCAATTCCAAAACTCCGGATCCGGCGAGTTATTGCCGGGATGCCGATATCATTATTACCGCGGTCGGCCAGAAAATCCTTACTCGCGAGTCGCTGAAACCGGGTGCTGTTTTGATAAATGTCGGTTTGCGCCGGGAAAACGGCTATTTCAAAGGCGACTACGATGATAAGGAAATAAAAACCGTCGCCAGCTTCTACACGCCGACTCCCGGTGGCATCGGCCCGATCGACGTCATCTATCTTTATAAGAATCTGTTTGATGCGGCGAAACTCCAGAAATGAAAATAATCGTTATTACGGGCCAAACCGCGACCGGTAAAACAAATTACGCGGCCGAGCTAGCCAAAAAGCATCATGGTGAACTGATCAATGCCGACTCGCGCCAGATATATAAAAAACTGGATATTATCACCGGAAAGGATTATCCGCCCGGTATCAGAATTCACCTATATGATATTGTCAATCCCAATGAATATTTTTCTTCGTTCGATTATGTCCAGCGGGCATTACCACTTATTAAAAAAATGCTTGCCAGGGATACAACTCCGGTAATTGGCGGCGGCACTTATTTATACATAAAGCATTTATTGTATAATGTCGAAACAGAAAATATTCCGCCCGATTGGCAACTGCGAAAAGAATTGGAGAATAAAACGGTGTCCGAATTGCAATCAATTTTAACCTCAATTAATAATTTAGCAATACAACAATTAAATAATAGCGAACGCAATAATCCACAACGATTGATTCGTAAAATCGAAATCGCCAAAGTCCGTTCCATGCCAATAAATCCAACATTAACAATCACCTTACCCCGGAAACTGGGCGAGCATAATTTAAACATCGAGTTCATCGGTCTTCGTTTTAACGATAAGAAAATCTTGAAAGCGAAAATTATCGCTCGAGTAGAGGACCGCTTGAAAAGTGGCGCAATTGATGAAGTAAAAAAATTATTAGCCGCCGGCTATACCGAAAACGATCCGGGATTAAAAACGATCGGCTATCAGCAATTGATTAAACACCTGAAAGGGGATTTGTCGAAAGAACAGGCGATAAAACAGTGGATCTTCAAGGAATTACAATACGCTAAAAGGCAATATACCTTCATGAAAAAAGATCCTAATCTCGTTTGGAAAACAGTTTGAGGAATGCTTCTTTCGGTATCTCCACTTTACCAACCATTTTCATCTTCTTTTTCCCTTCCCGCTGGCGCTCCAAAAGCATTTTTTTCCGGCCGACATCGCCGGTACCAAGGACTTTACCGCTTTTAATCATTACGTCTTTTCTGAAAGGCGCGATTCGCGAAGAGGCAATGATTTTTCCCTTGTATTGCCCCTGGATTTTGACCTCATACTGCTGTCGGGGAATCACTTCCTTTAACTGGTTGACTAATGAATTAGCTTTTTCGTAAGCTCTTTCCTCGACGACGATCTCCGAGAACTCCTCGACCGGATCGCCGTTTAGAAGAACCGTCAGTTTATCGGCCTTCACCGACTCGTATCGCAAAAATTCCCAGTCAAGGGAAGCATAGCCGGAGCTGACGCTCTTTAAATTATCGAAAAAGTCGGAAATCATTTCGCTCATCGCCATTTCGTATGTCAGCGTGATTTGGTTTTTATTATCCATAGTGACAAACCGCGCCCGGTAATGTTCGCATAATTGCATGACCGGTCCGGAATATTCCTGTGGCGTGACGATGAAGATTTTGACGATCGGCTCGGCAATACCAATTTGATCACGATCGTGATTAAATTGGTATTCCACTTGCGGTGGAGTGAGGACCAAGCTTAAATTGAATTCCCGCTCCAGCCGTTCGCGGACAACATCGGCATGCAGTAAACCCAGAAAACCGACGCGGAAACCGGCACCGAGAGCCTGGCTATGGATGGAGGTAAATGTCAGTGAAGAATCATTTAAATATAATTTTTCCAATGCTTTTTTCAGGTTAAGATAATCGTTGGTATCGGTCGGAAAAATTGAGGCGTAAACCATTGGCTTAACCCGGCGATAACCGGTCAGGGGAAATTCATATATTGCCCCGACATTGGCGATACTGTCGCCAACCTGCACATCATGAATATCTTTTAAATTGGTGACAACATACCCAATTTCACCGGCCATCAGTTTGTCCATCGGTATCAAATCCGGAGAAAAATAACCGACTTCCATAATTTCAAATGATTGGCGGCCAGCGAGTAATTTTACTTTTAATCCTTTTTTTAGTTCCCCGCCGAAGACACGAACAAAAGCAATAACGCCGCGATGAGAATCGTAATAGGAATCGAAAATCAGCGATTGCGTAATATTACTTGATTGTTCCGTTATTCCATTGCTGGGAGAAGGAATTTTTTCGACAATCGTCTTTAATAACTGATCAACATTCTGACCGGTCTTGGCAGACACCTCGTAAATTTCGTTTTCGGCGACACCCAGAAAATCAATAAACTGTTTTTTCGCTTTGGCTACATCGGCCGTCGCCAGATCGATTTTATTGATCACCGGAATAATTACCAAGTTTTTTTCGATTGCCTTATAGGCATTGGCAATCGTCTGCGCCTGAATTCCCTGGGTCGCGTCAACCAACAGAATCACTCCCTCAACACAGGCCAAAGTCCGATCGACTTCATAAGAAAAATCAACATGACCAGGAGTATCAATCAAATTCAGCCAGTAATCATTATAGGCCATCCGCACCGGCGCCAGCTTAATCGTAATTCCTCTCTCCCGCGAAATCGGATTCCGGTCAAGCATTTGTTCTTCGTGTTTACCTGGCAAAACGACACCAGTTAATTCCAATAGCCGATCGGCAAGAGTCGACTTGCCGTGATCGACATGAGCAATAATGGCAAAATTGATAACTTTCATAAGAATGGCTTTATTCCACCTGGGCGACGGTAATGGTCGAAGTCCCGCCCTTGACCGCCCAAACGTTGCCGTGAATAACAATCAGCAATTGTTTTTTTTTCACTAATTTTTTATCTTTCAACATTTTGATCACCGCGGTAATCTGCTTTTTGGTAACTTCCTCGTTGGAAGAAACAATATGGGAAAAAGGGACAACGCCGAAACTGATCGACAGGCTATTGCTCACTTTATCATTTGGCGTCAGCGCATAAATCGGCACGAGCGGCCGGTAACGGGAAATAAGCCGGACCGTCCGACCCGTTTGCGTAAAAACCAGAAAACCGGCGATTTCGTATTTCAGTTCCCGCAAACGGACATAAAGGCCATAGGCGGCATCGCCGAAAACGCTTTCCGTATCGTTCGTCTCAAAATGGAAACGGTCACGACTGTCGACTTTATTTTTGTTTTCATTGAAAGCAACGGTTTTTACCATCAGTTCCACAGTCACAATCGGATGCTTTCCCAAAGCGGTTTCCGCCGACAGCATGACACTATCCGTCAGATCAAAAGTGGCGTTGGCGATATCGGACACTTCCGCTCGCGTCGGGAACGGGTTTTGGACCATCGACTGCAGCATTTGCGTCGCCGTGATAACCGGCAAACCCCGGCGGATCGTTTCTTTGATAATGATTTTTTGGTAATAGGGGACTTCTTCAATCGGTAGCTCCACCCCCAGATCGCCGCGGGCTACCATTACGCCATCGGAAACCTCAATGATTTTTTCCAAATTGTCGAGGGCTTTTTTTGTCTCGATTTTCGCGATCATTTTCGCATCGACGTGATATTTTTTCATTTCGCGGCGGACAACAATAATATCTTCCGCCATACGGACAAACGAAAGGGCCACAAAATCCACTTCGTTCCTTTGCGCCAATTTCAGCCCCTCGAAATCACGATCGACGAGAACCGGGAAAGGAAAATCGGCACCGGGAATATTCAGCGATTTGTGGTTTTTCAGGATGCCAACCGAATGCGCACATAAATATATTTTTCCGCTTTTCTTTTTAACATAAAAAGTGAAAGACCCGTCGTCGGCCAATAATTTCTGACCCTCATGCAAATGTTCAATTACTTGCGGATGGGAAATGGAAAAAGCCTTTTCTTTTGTGTTGAATGCTTCCTGACCAAATAAAATCAGCTCCCCGTTCTTGATTTTCAACTCTTCAGTAAGCATGTTAATCCTTATTTCCGGCCCCTGCAAATCAATAAGCGTACCAATCGACCGTCCCAACTTCTTCGCCGCCCTATTAACACGAATGATTCGTTCGTTATGCCATTCGACCGTATTGTGCTTGAAATTAAAACGGAAGATGTCAACTCCGGCCCGGATTAATTTTTCGATTGTTTCCGGACTGTCGCTCGCCGGCCCAATGGTGGCGACAATCTTCGTCAGTTTATTCATGTAACCATATTATAGCTTCCGCAACATCTTTTTTCATCTGGTTAGTGAGCGCTTGCGGTGATAAGAATTTTTTTACATCGCGAATTTTTTTTACCGTTTCCACTTCAATAAATCCAGTTATATCTAAAGGAATATCAGCAACGTCAATTAAGAAAACTTCCAAACTCATTTTTTTCTCGCCGAATGTTGGTATTGGACCAAAATGGAGCGCGCCTTTAAATTTCCTGTCATTAATGGTCACCCACGCGGCGTAGATTCCTGCCTGCAGCTTAAAATTGGCCGGAATCTTCAGATTGATGGTTGGAAAACCGAGTGTTTTTCCCCGACCATGACCCTTTACCTGATGAGAAATAAATTGATCGATCATTCTTCGTAACCGCGACTGATAATGGAATAGGACAATGTTTCCGCACGAGCAAACACCCGGTGGAGCAGGGGAATCGTCACCGCGACCGGGTTATTGCGCATTCCTCGCGCTTTTTGCACCATTTGAATTTCCTCGGCTTCACGTAATATTGACGGAATTAAATAAAACGTCATCGCCAATAATAACTGGACCGACCGGGGGAAAAAATCAAATAGCAATATTAAATCGGAAAACGAGGTAATTGTCGTATAAATCAACACCAACAAGCTGATAATCAACAACCGAATAGCGGCCACATATCCCAGTAGCAACCGGTCACTGATCGGTACGGTACGGTTGAAAAAAAGCTGGAATAATATCACTAAAATCCCGACAATTAACAGTGGTCGCAAACGGTAAAAAATCAGCTGTCTATCCGGAAAAAATAAAAACGCCGCCGATGACAATAAAAATAGACCGGTCAAAAATACCGGTTGCGGATAATAAAGAGTAAGAGTGCTTATGATAATTAAAAGAATTGTTTTTCCGAAAACAACGGTTTTTTTCATTTCTTCATCACTGGAATTTTTATTCCCAGCGCCTGCAGTTTTTTTGTGTGGGAAAAAACGGACTGGGGCGTCCCGGAATAAACCAATTGCCCTTTGTCCAAAACAGCAATTTTATTCGCATTGTTCAGTAAGTAGTCGGTATCGTGCTCGACGACAATAATGGTTTTTCCTGTATGATTGATCTCGACCAGTAGTTCATACAACTGATGCGTACTTTTATAATCAAGCATGGCCGCCGGCTCGTCAAGAACTATATAGCGGGTATCCGCTGCCAGTATACATGCCAGGGCGACTTTTTGTTTTTGACCAAGAGACAATGATTGGGGATCGCGGTTTTCGAATCCGGATAAACCAACCTGTGTCAGTGCTTTATCGATCTTTTCCGACCGGTTATCCATCCGTAAATTCTTCAGTCCAAATTCGATTTCTTCAGCGACTGTCAGGTTGAAAAGCATGAAATCAGGGTTTTGGAAAAGCATCCCCACCGACCGGGCGAAGTAACTGACCGGCTTCGTCCGCGTATTTACGCCGTCAATCAATACCACACCGTTTAATTGACCGCGAACTTCCTGGGGAATAAGGCCGTTTAACAAATTAATCAGAGTCGACTTGCCCGAACCGTTGGAACCGACGATTCCCCAAAAATCTCCGGTGGCGATATGCAAACTGATATGGTTCAATTCACGATTATCGTCATGATAACTGAAGGAGACATTATTCAGCTCAATACCGGTCATTTTTTCCATGGCGCATAGCGGTCGAGCCGGAATTTAAAAACTATCACCCAGGCCAGGCCGACATCGAGAATACCCTGGATAACATTGAATAAAACAATAATATACCAGGGAATGACAATCATTGCTTTCGCCGGGCTCATTCCGGTCCAAATGGGAATAGCATAATAATAATTAAGCGGCAAAACAAGCAAACAACGAATAACCAAAGCAATAACAACCGGAACGATAAGATTCTTATAATTTTTGTAATATCGATGATCTTTATTTTGTAAGATCAGCCATGCGGTCGGCATAATAAACATCGGGGCACTGGCCACCCATTTCATACCCGCTCCCAACCAGGTGTCAGGGGCAAAAAGGGTGATTACCAAAGCGCCGACGACCGAGACGGTCAGGGACATCCGCCAGCCGAAAAGAAAATAGGCAATAATCCAGCTGACGGCGACGATATCAATCCACATACCAAACTGCGGTGACTGATAACCGACATGGATTAATTGGACAACTGCCGAAAAAGCCGCTAAGCCGGCAGCAATAGCGATTTCTCTGACGGTCATTTTGTTTTTTCTCATAAAAAAAATCCCCGATCGGGGATTAAATAATAAATATTCGCCAAATTAATGACGCCGTTTTCCTTCTTTCCTCCCGACTGTACGGTCGGCTCCAGAATCTGACTGGATCGTGTCCCGATTTAATCGGGACTCGTGGGCTTTACCACCGATCAGGACTTACACCTTACCCCGAAGGACTGCTTTTATTCTAATAAAAAATTAACAATTAGTCAAATTTTTACGATCCGTTCCCACGGAAATTCCTCGCGTCCAAAATGACCATAGGCCGCCGTCTTTAGATAAATCGGCCGGCGCAAATTCAGGCCGGTCAGTATTCCTTTCAAAGACGTGTCCAAAATTTTGTCCATGAAATCGCAAATGATTTTATCTGATTTTTTGGCCGTGCCGAAAGTTTCGGCCACCTGCATCACCGGACGCTTGGCGCCGATAAAATACGCCAGGCGAACTTCACACCGACTGGCCAAACCGTTGGCCACAATGTTTTTGGCTAAAAACCGGGCGGCATATGCGCCGGAGCGGTCGACCTTGGTCGGGTCTTTACCGGAAAACGCGCCGCCGCCGACCCGGGCCATTCCGCCATAGGTATCGACAATGATTTTCCGGCCGGTGACCCCGGTATCGGAAGCCGGTCCGCCGATATGCCATACACCCGTCCCGTTGACGACAAGATTTTCTTTTTTAACGGTAAAACCCATTTCATCAAGAATATTGGAAACAACGAATTTATATAGATCATCTTTTACTTGTTCCAGTGCCACATTTTCGTCATGAGGAACGGCAATGACGACGGTTTCGATTCCTGTCGGCTTACCGTTTTCATAACGGACGGTGACCTGGGTTTTGCCGTCCGGCCGCAAATAGGGAAGAATTTTATTTTCCCGGACAAGATCGATTTCCATGGCCAGTTTGTGCGCCAATTCAATTGGCATCGGCATGAGTGATTCCGTTTCGCTGGTCGCATAACCAAACATCATTCCCTGATCACCGGCGCCATCGGCATCAACGCCGGCAGCGATTTCCGGCGATTGGGTATGGATCTTGACGACAATGGGTGATTTGTCGGAAAAATTTAATTTGGGAATGGTATACCCCAACTTTTTAATCACTTTTTTGGCGGCCAATTGGTAGGAAATTTTACCGGTAGTCGTCAATTCGCCGGCGAGAGCGACGAAATTTTTAGTGACCATTGTCTCGACCGCAACGCGGGAATATTTATCCTGCCTTAAAGCTTCATCGACGATCGCATCGCTGATCTGGTCGCAAATTTTATCGGGGTGTCCGGCGCAGACTGATTCGGAAGTAAAGGTATTAAACATTGTTCAATTAACTTAATTTATAATAAAAAACCCCGCCATCATGCGGGGTAAATTTCTTACCTAGATGGCAAGCATATCCACTTAGTCTTTACACCGTTCCGCCATCTGGCGGACGGTTGTCGGATGGATAATAACGAGCTAAGCCTCTCTCCATCACTCTTGATATTTAATTATCAATATAACGTGCTGGTACTGTTTTGTCAATAGCGAATACGGGGTAATCTAAAGAGGTTGTCACATAACCGGAGGGTGTACCCCGTATACTAAGACAATATTCTGAGAAAATTATTAATTAAAATTTAAGAATATGTTCAAACGTGTACCGGTTGAAACCAAACAGGAAGTTCTGGATAAAGTTAAAAACGGGATGAC
>JAJYLO010000030.1 GCA_021787635.1 bacterium
GATCTCTTTTTCATAAGTGGCGGTTAGGTAATTGTTACGGGTGATTTTACCAATTGATAATGCGATTTCCGCTTTTAATTGTAGCATAAATTTAAGCAAAAAAATAGTTAGCGGACGGTTATAATGTTTCCGGTAAAAATAGGTAAAGCCCTTATAAACTTGCAGGATGGGATAAGTCCGGCCGCCGCTACTGGCGCTTCCGAGATGGATAAAACGAGCCAGCGGCGTAAACCAGACTCGGTAACCGGCTTTTTTCGCCCGGTACAATAGATCAACCTCGTCCATATACATGAAAATATCCTCGTCGAACCCGCCGATCTTTTGGAAAAAATCTTTTTTGGTCAAGATGCAGGCACCGGAAACCCAATCGACTTCGGTCAGTTTATCCGGCGAATAACGAGTCAGCCCCCAATAATCGCCTCGCAGGAACAGGGCGCCGAAGATGACCGGCAGGGTATAGAAAGGGCCGGCCGACGGTTGGGGAGTATTGTCTTTATTAAAAAGTTTTCCGCCCAAAAACTGAATATCTTTTTCGTTTCGTTTATAAACCTTGAGTAAAGTTTCAATCGCATCATTAAGAACGACGGTATCGGAATTTAAAAATAGCAGGTATTGACCCTGGGCGATCTGAACCGCCTGGTTGTTGGCCCGGGCAAAGCCGACGTTTTTGTTGTTGATGATGAGCTGCAAGGTTGTCAAATGCGACCGCTTGAGCATCTGGAGGGTTTGGATCGACTGGTCGGTGGAAGCGTTATCGACGACAATGATTTCATATCCGATTGATGATTTTTCCAGCGATTTTTTGATCGAGTCAAGGCAATTTTTGGTAATGGGGGCGGTATTGTAGGAAATGATGATGATCGAGAGTTCAATTTTGCCGTCACTCATTGTATAATTATACATTAAATGCTAGGGTAGCTCAGTGGTAGAGCAGTCGTTTCATAAGCGACGGGTCGTGGGTCCGAATCCCGCCCCTAGCACACCTACCACAAGTCGACGTTTTCAAAAAACTGCAGTTTATCCACCGTTCCGTCTTTCATAAGGATTGAAATGACACTGATTGCGTATTTGCAATCTTTATACTTATTGTTTTCCAGTAAATAATAGGTAGCGGCTTTTTTGATCTGGCGGATTTTCCGCTTGTTCACCGCCTCATACGGCATCCCGCGCTTTAAGTTGGAACGTGTTTTTACCTCGACGAAAAATAGTTTCTTGTCCTTTTGAGCAACAATATCAATCTCGCCGAATTTCGATCGGAAGTTTTCGTCAATGATGTCAAATCCGTTATCAATTAAATAATCAGCGGCAATTTCTTCCCCCTTTTTTCCGAAACGTTTTTTATACAGGGTCATGGTCTAATTATAGACCGACTCTCTTCATCATTTCGGCAAAGACGTCGATGTCTTCCTTGAAAAGGACGATCGCGCTTTTTTTGTGTTCCTGGTCTTCGCCCATGAATAACGATTCGGTTATTCTAAGATAATTACTGCCGTTTCTCGCCTGTTTGACATCAAAAAAGAATGTCCGCTTGCCGCATTTTAAAGTCATGCCATTCGTTTTCAACTCTTGCATCTCTTATTCACCTCCTTTCGATTCGTGTTAATGTTAATTTGCTATGCTGGAGCGAACTAAGTGAGCGATAGCATCTTTTTAATGGGATCCTATCGTCGCTTCGTTCCTTCAGGGTGACACAGATTTATTTCCAATCAGGCATGTAATATTTTTTTCCTTTTAAATTCTTCGGCATATATTCTTGGATTACTTTTTTTCCCGTTTCTTTTTCCACCAGCCAGGGATAGCGGATGTGGCCACGGCCGTAGCCCAACGACTTCATCACTTTATTTGACGCGTTTCGCAAGTGAAGCGGTATCGTATCGAGGTTTTTTTCGTCGATATCGTTTAACGCCTGCCAGATGCCCATTGAGGAAGCGATCGATTTTTTGGCCGTCGCCAAATACGTCGCCGTCTGCGCCAAAATCAGCCCCGCTTCCGGCCAGCCGATCATGTGGACAGCCTGCATGCAAGCCGTTGCCACCACTAATGCTGTCGGCAATGCATTACCAATGTCTTCCGAAGCAAAAATAACCATTCTTCGCGCTATAAATAAAGGGTCTTCGCCGGCTTTGATCATCCGCGCCAAATAATGAAGCGTCGCGTCGGGCTGGCTGCCGCGCATCGATTTGATAAAGGCAGAAATGGTGTCGTAATGCCAGTCGCCTTTTTTATCGTAGTAAATCGCTTTTTGCTGGACGGCTTCCTCGGCTACTTTCAGAGTGACTTTTTTGTTGATTGATGCCGCCAATTCGACGGCATTGATAGCCGTGCGGCCGTCGCCGTTGGCATGTTTGATAATATGTTGAATGGCCTCTTTGTCCCATTTGTGTTTCGGATAAAATTTAATGGCGCGGTCTACGATTGTCCCGATTTCCTGTTCGTTTAACGCGTAAAGTACATATACCTGGCTGCGGGAAACCAAAGGAGCGATAACTTCAAAACCGGGGTTTTCCGTCGTCGCGCCGATTAATATTATTGTCCCATCTTCGACATGAGGAAGAAATGCGTCCTGTTGCGCTTTGCTGAAACGGTGGATTTCATCCACAAAAAGGATCGTTTTTTTTCTGAATAAAGTTTTGTCTTCTTTTACTTTGGCGATGACTTTGCGGACATCATTAATCCCCGATGTTACGGCGGAGAAGGAGACGAAATCGGCGTCGACATAATGGGCGATGAGGCGGGCCAATGTCGTTTTACCGCAGCCGGGTGGACCCCATAAAACCATGGAAGTGATCTGGCCCGACTCAAGCATCCGTCTGATAAACCGCCCTTTTCCTACCAAATGTTCCTGTCCGACAAATTCATCGAGCGTTTTCGGCCGCATGCGTTCGGCAAGAGGGATGTCCATGATGGATTTATGATAAACGATTGTTCACCGGAATTCAAGGGGTATATTTTCCTGTTATGACAATCCCATTTTTTCCTTTACTTCGGCAACCGTCTGTGAAGCGATGGAGCGCGCTTTTTCCGCACCTTCTTTAATTACCTTATCAATATAAGCTTGATCCTTAATGATTTCTTCACGTTTTTTTTGGAATGGTTGCAGTTCTTTATAGACCGCATCGGCGATCGCATCTTTTAAAGTTACGAATTGCAATGTGCCGTTTTCAAAATCTTTCTTATACTTCTCGACTTCGCTCGAAATAAATAAATCGGCAAACGCGAATAGAGTTTTCACACCCGGATTCATTTCGCCGCCACTGGTGGTTGCTGTCGGCACCGAGCGGACTTTTTTGCGGATTACGTCGGCGGAATCCGTTAAATTGATAAAACTGCCCTCGACTGTCTTACTCATTTTACCTTCGCCGGAAAGGGAAGGGACATAAGAGCCTTTGGTGGCGAAGCGGATCGGTTCAGGGAAATTCATGCCGTATTCCTGATTCATTTTGCGGGCAATTTCGCGGGTTACTTCCAAATGTGGTTCCTGATCGATGCCGACCGGCACCAATTCCGTTTTATAAACCAGAATATCCGCCGCCATCAGAATCGGGTAATTTAAAAGGGCCATCGTAACATTATGGGGATATTGTTTAACTTTATCTTTAAAAGTCGGTAAATGTTGCATGCGGGCGACAGTTTCGGCCGTCGAAAAATAAAATGCCAATTCGGTGTGTTGCGGTATATCAGACTGGTAAATAATGAGGCTTTTTTGCGGATCAAGACCGGCGGCCAGGTAATCGATAATGATTTCCCGCTTGTTTTTCCGGAGCGCTTCCGGTTTGTAAGGAGTCGTGATCGAATGGACATCGACGACGCAATAAATAGTTTCGTATTGGCCCGTCTTTTCCAATTCCAAAAATCCCTTAACTGCTCCCAGATAATTACCAAGATGTAGCCGTCCGGTAGCGCGAATACCCGAGAAAACTCTTTTTATTTTATTTCCGGATAACCCTTGAGAAATGGCGATATCATCCTCAATGATATCGGTGACCGAAGAATTAGGCAACTTTTTCAGGTCCTCTGACTTTAACCGGATTGTATGCTGGAAACTCCCGGTGCCGCCCAAGACATATTCTTTTTCGAAGACTTTTTTATCGATAATCGTTTGTTTTACGCCCGGCAAGTAGTGGCGGGCAGCCCCGACGGGCAAGCCCGTTATTTTTACAAATTCTTCCTGACTGGCAATCCGCAAGTCTTTTATCCCCAACAATTTCTTTACTTTAGAAAATGATATTTTGACATCGTCCCGGCGGATAAGGGTGATCGGTTGACCGTCGGCTATGAATAATAAGGTTGCGGCGCTATCGGCCAGGGTTTGGCCCAAATAAGTAACAACCTCGATCGGTTTAACCAAATGAGGATGCTTAAGTACCTCATTCTTAATTCCCAGTTGTTTCAATTTTTCGCCATATTCGGCGATTTTGTTATCATCCATAAACTTATTTTACTAAATTATAATTAATAAACTCACTCCGTTTAAAAACATCATCAAAAAAATTCGCAAACCCTTTGATTATTGGTTTAGACTGCGTATAAAAAACCGATTTTTCCGATTTACTCTGGTAAACGGCAAAAAGCATTTCCTTTTCGTCGACAATGAGCAGTCTTTGTACCAGTTTCATATCTGGATTGCATTTGAATGCAAAATTGTTTCTGGCTACCGTCAGCTGTTTATATGCCTTCAAACATTGATTTTTCGGTCCAAAACCGATTCTTTTGATATCTAATCCTTGAGCAATTTTCCGTTTTAGCAATTTTAAGTATTCCGGTGAGGTAGTTGACAATTCATCAGCAATAATCATCGTTAAACGTAAATTGCTTTTAGCCTTTTTGACTAAGCGATAACCAAAGAATGCGACTTTGTTCGTGGGAACAGGTTTAATAATATACATAATATATATATAATACTTTTAATCAGCCAATGTGGCCATATAACGAAAAACGCTATAAATCGGCCGGTGCTGGTTGTCAAATAACACCGCTTTTTCCGGGCTAATCGGAACGGCGCGGATTTCCACTTCGTCGCCGTCATGGATCGCATTGGCGGCAATCTGGAATCCGCGGATATCGTAGCGGTAACAGGCAATCGGTGTCGATTGCGAACTGATGTGGAGATGAAAAACGTCATCGGCAAATCCCAAACCGTTTAGATAATCATTCAAACCGCGCAGTTGGGTATATTGTTTTGCTGGCGAAGAATCCGGTTCCAATTCGCCGACAATGGCCCGCAGCCCATCCATTTGGTCATTATTTAACCTTCGCCGGTTATATCGTGTCATGCTTTTAACGGCCAATAATAGAAACGGATCGGGATAAATCGCTGTCCGGTCGTCCTGGAGCCTTTGTTGCAGCAGTTTTTGAAACGCTTCCGTTCTTGGATCGATATTCAGCAGCAAGCCCTGATCGTTTGGTGACAAATCAACTGTCTGTTCCAGGCTGATAATATCCGTTATAACGCCTCTTTTTTCCAATTCTTCTTGCAGAACTTGGATTTCCATCAATTCCAGAGTGTCTTCTTGATAGGCCAATACTTCCTCGCGGGTGATCAGATGAATCTTTTTACCGCTTACTTGGCGAAATGTTTTTATGAGTGAATTGACCACGTTATTTTTGATTGGTTCGACTCTAACCTGGACGTCTCTTAGCGCCACATTGCCGTTGGGGTTGAGCGCTGATAAGAAAAGACCGACGTCGGGCAATTGGATTTGATCAAGGCAAGCTTGTCCGTCGGCCATTAATTGGATATCGGCTTGAAAGTAGGCTGGGGCGTAAAACCGGCCGGTCGCCACCAACAATCCGTGATGGGCGGCAAAACGTTTTTTGGCATCGGCGGCTATTTGCGGAAATGTCAAACCAATATCTCGAATTGTTTCCTCTACTTTTCGGTAAGTGTCCAACGGCACTAAAGCAGGGTTTCTTAATTGTGACGGCCGGATAAAAAAAACCGCTTCCCGGCCAACTTTAGCATCATTTGATGTTTGAATACCTAGAGGTTCGCAAAGCAACTGTAGCTGTTTATAAGCCATCTGCGTTTCATGCGCATTCCCGTTTTCAAAAGTTTTTCCTAAAGCCGTCAATTGGGCCATGATAGCTGGCGGGAAGCCGTGTTCGGCCAATTGCCGAAAAAAAGATTTTTCCGGAATGACATAGCCGGTTTGTTTTTGAATGTGATAACGGTTAACGCCATTAGCGTCTTCAGCGGTGGCAAAGCCGGCGAATTGTCCGGCTCCCTGATCGGTTTTTAAAATCGGCCGGGTGAAAAGCGGACCGTTGCGGAACATATCTTTCGTCCCCCGATTGCGGGGTAAAAACCGGTCGCGGACCTCATCGGGCGGACTTTGCCTTAAACGGTGGAAGTGTTTTCTAATTGCGTTCGCATCGGTCACAGTCGGATTATCCCGGTACGCATTGCCCGGGGAAAACATCAAATCCAGCGGGACGCCGGCAGCTTTAATGCGGCCGGTACTGCTAACATCATAATGATATCGTTCTGACATAAGTGTAATTAAAAATTGATAACGAGGGTTGAAAAAGAAGTTAGCGCCGCCAGGATGAGATGCTTTTTACGTTTTGGAAGTGGCCGAGCTGAATTTCTTTTGATCCTCGGGTGACCGTGGCAATGCCAACGCCTAATTTCTCGGCTATTTTATGTTGAGGAAAGCCACCTTTAAGCATTTTAACGATTTGCAACCGAACAGGAATTTCGGCGAGTTCCTGCGGAGTAAAAAGGCCAGATAAAAAATTCTCCAGCTCTTTTTGACCTTTGATTCGGAGGAATTCTTCACATAGATCGTTATAATATTTTTGCTTCATGAAGACTATTGTACTAGTAGGCTAGCATATTGTCAAGTGAAGGATTAAGGTTAGTGTTGCACCACGTGTTTTATGTGCTATAATGATAACTAATGAAAACATTATCTTTCACCATTTCGAGGAGGTCTCTAGGGGAAGGTAATGTTTTAATGGCCTAAAATACCAGAGAAAATTATCGACCCCCGACTAAGATCGGGGGATTTTTTTTTGGCTTAAATTATAAATTTTCAAATAATAATATGAAAAAACTTTGGCAAAAGGATAGCACGAATAGCTCCGCAAAAATAGTTGACGATTATTGTTTCGGTGAAAGCGGAGTTTTAGATAATGAACTAGTCAAATATGACGTACAGGGATCAATCGCCCATGCTCAAGCACTAAATAAACTGGGGATTATAAGCAAAGAAGAAACGGAGAAGCTAACACAAGCTTTAAAAGGAATTATAAAACTCGCTGAAGCCGGAAAATTTGTTGTCGGGCCGGCAGATGAAGATGTCCATACGAAAGTGGAGAATTATCTGACGGAAAAATGGGGCGAATTAGGAAAGAAAATTCATACGGCGCGTAGCCGCAATGATCAGGTGTTGGTCGATTTACGTTTATACTCCAAAGATCAGCTGTTGGTTATGGCAAATACAATTAAATATTTAATCGAATCATTTGTCAATTGGGCTAAGAAATATGAATTCGTTCCCATGCCCGGATATACCCATATGCAAAAAGCAATGCCGTCAAGCATCGGCATGTGGGCTGGTAGTTTTGTCGAAAGTTTGCTTGACGATTTGAAATTAGTAAAAACGGCTTACGAATTAAACGACCAGTCGCCTTTGGGGACCGGGGCGGCCTACGGTCTATCACTGCCGGTTGATCGCGAACTGACGGCAAAACTGTTAGGATTTGCCAAAGTCCAGAATAATTCTTTATATACCCAATCTTCCCGGCTGAAAATACAGTTGGCGATAATGCAATCATTGATGCAGATAATGCTGACGTTATCCCGGTTTGCATCGGATTTATTGTTATTTACGGCTAGCGAATTTAATTTCTTTACAGTCGATCCGCAGCTTTGCACCGGCAGTAGCATCATGCCGCAGAAGAAGAATCTGGATGTCATGGAATATTTGCGGGCAAAGACGCACACCGTAATCGGTTATCAACAGATCATTTCGTCGATTGCCGCTGGGTTGCCTTCCGGATATAACGCCGATTTTGGCGAAACCAAAGGGCCGTTTATGAAAACCTTCAATATTGTAAATCAATCATTGAAAGTCGTTGCGCTGGTCGCGGAATCATTGAAGCCGAACGTTGATCAACTGGAAAAGGCGATGACGCCGGATCTTTTTGCTACCTATGCCGCTTACGAACTGGTAAAAAAAGGGATGCCTTTCCGCGATGCCTATGTCAAAATCGGAAAATCATTGGATAAGTTGCCGGAATACAACGTCGTTGAGGTTTTAAAACAATCGACGCATGTCGGCGGAACGGGAAATTTGAGGTTGGGCAATATCATTCGAGAATCAACCAATATTATTAAAAATTTCAAAAAAATAACATGAAAAATACCACATCATATATCAAGGTTGCGTCCTACGAAGCGAAGGTAGGCGAAATTAAAAAAGTTTTGTTGCTTTATTCGGGCGGTCTGGATACGTCGGTCATGCTAAAGTGGATCCAGGACGAATACAAAGTGTCGGTGATTGCCTTAACGATGGATATCGGTCAGCAAAAAGACGATTTGGAAGCGATCAAGCAAAAGGCGCTCCAGTTTGGTGCCCTGAAAGCGATTACTTACGACGCCAAGGAAGAATTCGCCAACGATTTTATCGCCAAGGGCATCAAGGCCAATGCTTCTTATCAGGGTGATTACCACTTGTCGACGCCGATCGGCCGGGCATTATTGGCAAAGAAAGCGGTTGAAATGGCTAAAAAATACGGGGCCGATTGTATCGCCCATGGCTGTACCGGTAAAGGCAATGACCAGGTCCGGCTTGACGGTTATATCACTGCCATATGTCCGGAAATGAAGATCATCGCTCCGGTACGGGAGTGGCAGATGGACCGCAACGAAGAAATCAAATACGCCGAAAAAAACAAAATTCCGGTACCGGCGTCGATAGGGTTCCCTTATAGCGTCGATGACAACATGTGGGGGATGACGTGGGAAGGCGGAGAGATTGAGGAGCCGAATCTGATTTCGCCGATTGAAAAGTTTTTGACGACATATACGCTAGCCAAAAACGCGCCGGACAAGGAAGAATTAGTGAAGATCAAATTCGAAAAAGGGGTTCCGGTCGCTTTAAACGGTGAAGAATTATCGCTTGCCAAGTTAATAGTTAAACTGAATAAACTGGCCGGAGCTCACGGCGTCGGCGTCGTTCATATGTTTGAGGATCGGTTGGTCGGCGTAAAAAACGGCGGCGTTTACGAATTGCCGGCAGCGCACGTAATCATCAAAGCCCATAAACATCTAGAAAGATTTGTCAACACTCGTCAGTTAAATCAATTGAAGGACGAAATGGATATTAAATGGGCCTATTTGTGCTACGCCGCGATGTGGTACGATCCGATCATGGCGGCGATTAACGCCTTTAATGACAAGGTCAATGAAAATGTGACCGGCGAAGTGACGGTCAGATTATATAAAGGGTCGGCCAAAGCGGTCGCCATGGAATCGCCGTACGGTCTTGACCATGCGTCATTTAATGCAATCGGCGGATATGAATTCAACGTCAATGCCAGCGCCGGATTCACCGAAATATATTCGCTGCAAATGAAGTTGGCGAACCAGATGAAAGGGTATTAATGCGGCGCCGGTGTCGAGGTGGGCGTGTCATGGGTGCAGTCGACACAGTAGGTGGAGAAACCGTCGGTCATGACTGTTTTTTGCTGCATATCGATATTCGGATCAGTCGGCTTAGCCATTTTACCGGTATCTTTAGAAACAGGAACGGTTTCCTGTTTTATCGAGACGATTTGCTTTCCTTCGGTTCCTTTCAGGAAATATTCAAACCGCGTCGGACAGCTTTGATTAGGCGAGCCATCGGGATTTTTGCCGACAACGATACCCGTATCGGTACAAACCTGGGCACCGACAATATCGTCCGGTTTAATCGGCCATAAATCCGGTTGATCTTTTAAAGCATATGCCATTACCCGGTTCCAGATGGGAGCGGCGCCGGTAATTCCTGATGCCAGCGCCTGATTCATCGGCGTATTGTCGTTATTGCCTACCCAGGTCAAGACCATGAAGTTAGGTGTATAGCCGATTGTCCAATTATCGCGTTTATCGTCGGTCGTGCCGGTTTTGACGGAAACGGCATGGCCGGGGACAACAAGATATGATGACGGGCCGAACTCTGTTATCCGAGCATTATTGTCAAGTAAAATATGGGAAATCAGAAAGGCGGTGCCATCGGAAATAATTTTTTTGCCGGTAATGGCGAGGAAGCTGGGATATTGTAGTGGCTGGTGAATATTCTGGATGAAATTAGGATCATTATATTGGTATAAAATTTTGCCGTATTTATCCTCGACTTTCAGGATGGATTCAAGTGGTTTAGGAATACCGCGATTGGCAAAAGTAGAATAGGCTTGAGCCATTTCCGTCATCCGTATTTCACCGCCGCCAAGAGTCAGTGATAAACCGTAATTGGAAGCATTCTTAAAAGTGGTGATGCCAAAGGCGGAGGCCGAAGCGACAAAATTTTCCACTCCGTTTAATGCCAGCATTTTGACGGCCGGGATATTGAAAGAATTGCCTAAAGCGAACCGTAGCTGGACCGGGCCGTGGAATTTACCGTCGTAGTTAACGGGACAATACGGTTTCGGCTGGCCGGCGGCCGTAAAGCACGTCGGCTCGTCCAGAAAAACCGTCGCCGGTGAAACCAATTTTCTGTCCAAGCCAATGGCATAGTTTAACGGTTTTATTGAGCTGCCCGGCTGTCTCAAAGCGGTGGTCACGTTAAATGCGCCGGAAGGCGAAGCAAAATAATCAGCGCTTCCTACCATTGTCAGTATCTCACCCGTTGACGGCCGGGTAACCAAAACGGCGCTATTGCTAACATTTAAGTATTTGATCTTGTCCAATTCTTCTTTGACGATTTTTTCCGCCTCTTCCTGAATGTCAAGGTCCAGAGTGGTCGTCACTTTCAAACCGCCTTCCTCTACTTGATTTATGCCGTACATATTGTCGAGCAGCGATTTGACGTAAAAAACAAAGTGGGGGGCATGGATCGTGGTCGATAAGGGTTTAAAGCTAAGGGGAG
>JAJYLO010000031.1 GCA_021787635.1 bacterium
GCGCCTTGACCCGGTCACCGCTTTTTTCGGCTTCAGCCAGTTCCTGATTCAGTTCGGTCACCCGTGATTCTAATGATTTAATCTCTTCCGGTAAGGAAATTAAAGGCAGGCGGACGGCCGAAGCCGCTTCGTCGATAAGGTCAACCGCTTTATCCGGCAAAAACCGGTCGCCGACATACCGCTTGGACAGGCGGACAGCCGCTTCGATCGCGTCTTCGGGGATTTTTACCCGGTGAAAGGCTTCGTATTTGTCTTTGATGGCTTGTAACATTTTAATCGCCTGCTCTTCCGTTGGTTCGGGAACAAGGACCGGTTGAAATCGCCTCTCCAAGGCCGGATCTTTTTCGATGTATTTCCGGTATTCGGTCAGGGTGGTGGCACCGATTAATTGCAGTTCGCCGCGGGCCAGGGCCGGCTTGAGGAAATTGGAAGCGTCAAGCGATCCTTCACCGGAACTGCCGGCACCGACAATATTGTGGATTTCATCGATGAACAAGATAATCTGTCCCTGACTGGCTTTGATTTTCTCGATCAGATCCTTCATCCTCTCTTCAAACTCTCCCCGGTGAGAAGCGCCGGCAATAATATTCATCAAATCCAGCTGTAGAATTCTTTTGTTAAGCAAAGATTCCGGCACGCCTTTGGACACAATTTTTTGCGCCAAGCCTTCGACGATCGCCGTCTTGCCGACTCCGGCTTCACCAACCAGCGCCGGGTTATTTTTGGTGCGCCGCGACAAAATATGAATCGTCCGCTCGATCACTTCCGACCGCTCGACTACCGGGTCAAGTAAACCCTGGGATGCTTTGGCCGTCAAATCGATAGTAAATTCGTCTAGAACGTTTTTCTTCTGTTCGGCTTCTTTCGCTTCGCCCTCTAGCCCTTCTTTTTTGCCAATAATTTTTTTGTTCAAATCTTCTTTTTTCAATCCTAGCTTCGCCAATGCCCTTGCTCCGGCGCCTTCGCCTTCATTATATAAAGCTAATAATAAATGTTCGGGTGAGATAAATTCGAAACCCATTTTTCGAGCCAGGACTAATGAGTCACCCAATATCCTTTTTATCCTAGGTGATAATTGCGGTGAAGTAATACTGGAACCATGTAAATATATCTTTACCAACTCTTCCTCAATTATCTGCGGCTGAATTTTTAATTCAGTGAAGAAATTGTATATCTCCGAATCGGAAAGCAGTCCATGCAATAAATGTTCGCTGTCGACAAACTGGCTTTTTAACTCTTTGGCTTTTGTTTGAGCGGACAGGAAAACGCGGTTGGAGCGTTGAGTCAGATGAGTCATTAGATCCAATTCTTCCTGTTTTTGCTGCTCGGGGGGTTTTGGTGGTGCTTGCATCACGGTAGGGGTCGATGCCCGTGTCGACCCGTTTGTAGTGGCGGGACGTGACCCGCCCGAAATATCATTGTGCGGGAAGTTTCCAGCATGACCCGTAGGTTGCACCGGTTGAACCGCCGTTGGCGGTTTTCCAATTCCCGAATACGGCACTGCGCCGTTTGGTGTCGGCCCGATTCCGGAATAAGACCCACTTACACTTGTATTACTGCTATTGTTTTTAATAAAATCAAAGAAACTGGCCATATTTCCATTATGAAGAAAAATCGTCTTATTGTCAATGTTATTTATTTGTTTATTTGCTTATCTATTTATTTGTATGTTGGTTTACCTATTATCCATGCCCAAACCACTCCAACCCCCACTCCTGCCAATTACGATTTTTTGTTGCATCTTTTAAATACTTTTATTAATCCCGGTACTATGCAACAATCTTCCTTCGATTTCACCACCTCCTCCGCCACCCTTTTTCCATCTTCCATCCTCCAACAAAATCTATCTTCCACTATCAATCCTCTATCGTCCAGCTTCACCTACTATCCCCAATGTGATGGTATATTTGATAACCTCCCACTTCCTAATGGCTGCACTCTCTGTAGAGCCGGCTGCGGCCCGACCACGTTGGCGATGATTTTATCTTCCTATGTCGATAAAAAGTTTACTCCCGATGTGGTCGTCAATCTTTATAAACAAAATGGTTATTATGCCGGCTGTGACGGGACAAAAATCACCGACGCCATGAATATCGCTACCCAGAACGGGCTGAAAACGACCGATTTGCTTGTGTATGACGGCCGCAATAACGATAATG
Organism: bacterium; assembly: GCA_021787635.1. GTDB lineage: Bacteria > Patescibacteriota > Microgenomatia > UBA1406 > GWC2-37-13 > JAJYIQ01. The sequence continues at coordinate 2,160 of JAJYLO010000031.1, forward strand.
CCATCCAGGATTTCAAAGCATATATAAATAGCGGTTGGACGATATTTACCTTGGCCCGTTACTGCGCTGCCGGCTGCAGGCATTTTTTCTGGATTACTAATGTCGATAGTCAGAATAATGTGTGGGCCTATGATTCTTTTTACGGCCGAAAGCGCCTGCCGCCACCATTTAACGAAAACCAATATTATCCGTTTCCCCAATATAAATTCGCATTTGGGGTAAAAAAATAATATGTTTAATAAAACAAATCTGATTTACCTCATATTAATGGCAATTCTTATTGTTTTGGTGATCGCTGTTGTCATCTTTCCTTCCCAAAAGCAAAGCGCCAGCCAAACCCCGTCAGCATTCCCGACCCCAACCACCGTCCAAGTCATACCCACCCCGTTTACCCCCAACGCATCCAGTTCGTCTGGCGAAGTGGGGCTCATTTCCCCAACCAATACCGGTGCTAATGAAAATGTTCCTCAACCGACACTCGATTATTCCCTCCAAAAACAAGCTCTTCGCCAAAAAACGCCGCTGACGGCCGCCAATTTTAAAATCACTTTTGATTATACCAACGATGACTTTATCGTTACTCCGACTTCCCCAAACTCCCCCATCTCCCAAACTTTTCCCACTTGGCTCAAGCAAAACTATCCTTTACTTCCCCTTAGTCAATTTGTGTTACAATGAAGTTATGTGGTCTATATATTGGTTGTGGACGAAAAATATCTTCGGTTTTATCAAAAAGTTACTGTTCGTGGGGATAATTTTTACTATCATCATCTCTATTTTTCTTCATTTCATTAATCGTGATAAATTACCGACCAACCAGAATGCAATTAACGATGACCGAACAAAGCTATATCAAACATTCAACAACCCACAGCTCAATAAAACTCCCGAAGGAAAAACCGAAATGGCCTATTACCGCCTGTTTACGTGCGGCATGATCGGTGAAGGATGTAGCAATAATATTAATGATAAAAGCAATAATTTCTTCAACAGTATATTCGGATTCCTGACCAAGCTGGTAATTGCTCCTTATGCCAATCCGGCGGCGTCTGGGTTGTATTGGGCCCGCAACGGTTTGGAAAACACGGGTTTTATCCCTAAAACCTATGCAGCTGAAGGTATCGGCTTTGCCTCACTCAAACCTTTCCTCAACATCTGGAAAATATTCCGTGATATTTCCTACATGCTGCTGGTATTGGTACTGATTGCCACCGGTTTTATGATTATGTTCCGGATGAAACTCAATCCTCAAACCGTCATCTCGGTCGAAAACGCACTACCGAAAATCGTCATTTCGCTTATTCTAATCACTTTTTCCTATGCCATCGCTGGATTCCTAATCGATCTCATGTACGTCATCTCTGCCATTAGTATATCATTGCTTAGCAACAACAATACTTATTATTCCGTGGCTGATTTCCAGACCAAATTCCTGAGCTCAAATATCGGTACAATTTGGGACGGAATTTTTAATGTCACTATCCCTGGTCAAGCGGGAATCGTTCCTTTTTTCGGCGGGTTTAATACTTTATTTTATATCGGCGATGCCCTTGTCGGCATAATACCACGGCAGTTTAATGATTTCATCCGCCTGATTGTCCTCTTTTTTTCAACCGTAGCAATAACCTTTCCAATTTTACATGCGATTAGTGGAACTGATCTACCAAAAATCCTTAACGATATCAACGTCTTGGGCAACTCATTAGGTAAGATTCCCGGCGGCATCTTTGGGACAATAATTGCCATTGTTGTATTTTTGATAGTAATTCCTTTGTTCCTGGTCCATGGTGCCGGATGGATAATCGGCATCCTCATCTTTTTTTCGGCAGTATACCTGTTTATCAGGATCGTCGTCATTCTTTTCCGGGCGTACCTACAGATTCTTTTGTTAGTGATATTTTCACCTGTCTTTCTACTATTCGAGGCTATTCCCGGCCGGTCCGCTTTTTCCTACTGGTTTAAGAATCTGGTGGCCGAGCTATTGACGTTTCCAGTAATCATCGTCCTTTTCATAGTCGCTCATATTATTACTAATACCTTATCTAGCTCTGGCAACAGCATTTCGGTGCCGCCGCTACTTGGAGGAATCGAACCAACCGCTTTCTATGTAATATTGGGACTGGGAATTATTTTCCTAATTCCTGATTTCGTCAAGATTGTTAAGGGTCTGATCGGCGTCAAGGAAGGCCTACCGATCAATATAGGTCCGGGGATCTTCTTTTCCGGTGTTGGTGCGGTTACCGGCGGGACCACCGGTACTCTTGGACAATTCAGTAGTATTAGGTTTGGCTTGAATGCTATTGGTTTAGGCGGAGGTAAGGGATTTTTAGGTCTCGGTACCGAAAAGAAGGATCCGCTTGGTCATGATCAGATCAATCAACTAACCCAAACAGGAACTGCTCCCACCGTTCCCGGATCACCAACAGGATCACCAACAGGATCACCTAAGTAACAACAGATCTTAAAAAGTCGTCATTATTTACTGAAATCGGGGGATTCTGAGAATATCGACGCCAATCAATTTGAGAATAAAGATGGAAAAAATAATCAGCATTAACCCCATAATACAAGAGGTTAACATTTCCTGGGCTTTTTTTATTTTTTCCGGATTACCACCCGATATCTGTATCGATAAGGCGGAGTAAATTATACACAGTAAGGCGATCATACCGGCTAAACCGATAAACATTCCAAAAACCGTTTTTTTGATGAAATTACCAAGATCGGTATAGATACACCCCATTCCTGTCCAGACACCAACCATGCTATCTGCGCCACCACCTTGCAGACAGGCTTCGCAATCACTTCGCTCACCCTTAGCTACATTTTGACACAAGTCTAACAGTGCTGTTAACGGCGGCTTTTGTGGACTAACGCATAAACATCCGGGGTCGCTGGTATTGCCGGGAGTACTAGGCGAAGCGCCCGGGAGACACGGATCGATAACAATCTGCTTTTGCAACAGTAATATCGGATTGAATAAAGGATACATCAGATTTTCGATCAAACTGAAAACACTGCTTAGTACCGGAGTGTTATAATTTTGCAGACTGACGTTGATCGGCGGGTTGAAACAGCAACGGTTAATGAATGATGATACCCGCGTATTCGGATCAACCGTCACACCACAGTTTTTTCCGGGTAACGGCATAACCAGCGATGAACTACCAGGTAACGACAATGCGATTGTCGGCGTCGGTGTTGGTATTTGAGCCCAGACACCCTTTACCAAAAATGCCAGAATCGACAATACGGAAAACGCAATAATAAGTAATCTTCTAACCATATTTTTATCATATCATATTTACTTACCGCCACCCCGATCAGTTTTCAGCGCTTCCTGTAACATTTTGTAAATAATTAACAGTAATACAAAAGGCAATATCGAATTTCCTATTTCGAATAGGAGATTGTACCATTTGCCGCCGCCGTCAACCCGCATCTGTTCACCCCACCATTTGATCTGTGGTTTTATTTTTTTGAAAAGGTACCGAGTAAACCAGATTTTACTCCGGTCAAACGGATTTCTAATCTCAAGCTTAAAAGGCAATTTTATAGGCCGGGCGATTCCCAGCAAAGTGATGTAAATTGGCCTGTATTTGGCACCGACATCTTTATCTTTACCCTTATTTAAATTGCGCGGATCATTCAAGAGGTTCGGTTCTTTTTTGATGATATCCGCCTCTTCCAGCGCGGTACAAAAGGCATCAACTGTCCTACCATCCCATTCCCAGACGCCGGAAGACCGGTTGACCCTTTCGGCAGCAATCGAGTTCTTTCGGCCGATGCCCATCCATCCAAAAAGGCCTTTTCGATCACTATCTTTTTTGAAATAATTAATAACCATCATTCCCATATGGTGCGACACTTGGGCAGCATAATCCGAACCGATGGCCCCATCCAAGGCTTTCTTGGCTTTAGCGATAGTCTGGATGATCTCGGAAAAATCATTTTTACCGTTAATCGATGTAATTAACAACAAATCGGGGAATTTTTTGATGCCATCGACAACATTTTGCTCCACACTGGAAATATCCCCGATCGCCCGCGGCAATACCCGTTGACCAGCTGATCGAAAAGGAATAAAATCCAAAGCGGCTTCATCCAAAGCAAATGTGTATTTGAAATCGCCGCGTTTAATAGTATTAGCATATTCGTCCAGAAAATTGGCGTTATTTTTATCATGGAGAAAACCGGAATTCGGATCATAATATGAATCCATTATCTTATGGTAAAGCTCGATTACTCTATCGATCTGGTTAGCGGGCCGGCCGGCCAATTTACCCGCTAGTAACCGCCGGATTTCCCTTTCATCCAGGCGGTAATTGATATTGCCGGCAATCCTGTAAAGATCTCTCGATTTATCGATTAATACACCATTGGCATCGTTACCATCAGGCAAGCTCAATAAATCCTCCCTCATCTTTTTGCTGATCTCCATCCTTTTGAGACTTTCCGCCATCAATAGATCATCCATCAAGCTTTCGAATTCGGGAATATGCTTAGATTCCTTATAATAATTACCCATCTTATCCATAATCAGTTTCCATCGTCTTTGTCCTTTAGGCGACAATCGATCACGATCAATAAGGATAAGTTTCGTCGGTGCCCGTAAAGCTATCAGCCGCGTCAGAGTCCGATAAAGAAACATTTTTGAGGTCTTCATTTCGATATGCTTTTCTAGGTCGTCCGGGAATTGGTCATCGATATAGGCACCATCCTTGGTAATTGTCCGGCCATCTTTTATCTCCCGATACGCTTCCTGACGCATTTCCTTCCGGATGTCGTCCAGATAATCGGCCAATGACCGGTTATTTTCACCGATAAAATATTTATCGAAGATATACTGGAAAAATTCCATTCTCTCAGTCTGTTTTGCCCCGGTTAGGGCATTAAGAAAATCCGCTTCCATCCGGCCGGCAATATTGGTAGGAGTATGAATCCAAGTCAGCAAACCCTCATAACCGATATTCTCCAGATTTTTCCAGGTTTTCAGATGATCAACTGTTGTTGTTCGTTCTCCTTGGGCGTTGCGCTTATATTCCGTATAGGCATCCACCCACGATTTTGTCCGCCAACTGTCTCTCATTAGGATACCGCCAACATTACCGATATTGTCACAAAAATCGGCAAACAGTTTCATATAGGTAAGCGGTTTTTTCCCCATAAGAAACGTGTTGAGAAATGCCTTCATATTCTTCCAAACGCTTTCATGATCCCAGAAACGGCTGATGTGGCCCTCAACCGGTATATAGAATATCGGGCTGTGATCCGATCCCTGGGTCTGGAAACGGAAGAAAAAATGTAAAAAAGGGTTAAAAGCCATGAAGGGTGCACTGTCCTGGGTACTGTAACTTTGGAAAGTTGGCGCACCCGTTTTCGGATCGCGGGGGGCTTCAGCCATTGCCCCTTTTTCCACCCAATTCAAGAACATTCCTTGGGAAGCGCCGATTGCCATCACCAACATGCTTCTCAATTTATCATCTAATGTCGGATCAATATTACCGTTTTCATCCCGCAACTCCCCCTGCTCGTTACGATAAGAATCTTCCAATCGATTCAATACTCTTAATTCAAACTTGGAAAAAGCGCTGTTTGGTATCGGCGAGAACATATCCGGATCATGACACCAGTCGTGGGAGGCGAATAATTCCATCAGCATTTTGTCGTACAAGGATAAGGCGCGCAGAAAATATCTGGCGCCGGGAAGAAGCATCATCGAATCAAAATCCACCATAGTGAATTCTTCGGAATATTTCTGCATTTGCGCCCATATGCCGCCTTCACCTGGCGGATTGACGAAGATGGCCCGGGCATTGTGAGTATACTCCTTGGCGTGTATATATGTGGCAATCACCTGGTCAAGATGCTCGATGTATTCTTTAAATTTTATCCGTTCATTTCCAACGATTGGTTTCAGTATCCGTCTTATTTTCTCCTTGTCATTATCTTCTGGATCCTTGTAAGTAACCACGTCCGCATCCGCATCCTCGATTGAATCACGATAGAATTCGGTTCCACCCAATATTCTACTTACATTTTGTTCATTATCACCAACCCAGGTTTCCAGTTTCCGTAAACGGTTGGTAATATCCAAAGTTACCCGCTGGATACCGGTAAGATAGTCTTCCTGGGTAATTGGTTGAAAATATGCCTGTGGCCTTTCCCGATCCACCCGCATGTAAATCTTGTCAAACAGACCAGCAATATCTTCTTTGATTTCGGTGGATAACCGCTGATCGCATTCTCCGGGCGGTAAATTGGGATTGGCGGCGGCAATCATCGCCCTCCTCTCCATCACATATGGAGTAAATCGTTCAGTATAAAACAACGCCTTTAATAATTTCTCATCGGTTTGACGGTTAAAATATAGATCATATAATTCTCTCCATTTCTCATTGAAATTGCGTTCAGGATCTTGTTGAAGAAATCTTTGCTCTTCTCCATTCTGATCCATAGAAACCCCATTCTCTTGAGCTCGCTGTATATTATCAGCTTTTTGTGTATCTGCCTGACCGATTTTTGTTTGTCTATCTTGTTCTTTATTTTCCTCGCTTTTTTTTTCTTTCTCATTTTCACCTACCATATTTTTTTCCCTTTTCAAATTCATAACCTGAATTAAGAGTAACAAATTTTTTCGTTTTAGACAAGCATGAATTAGCTTAACAAACAGCATATCCTATAGTAATAGGGGTTAATGCGCGAAATTTACCATTTGGTCCGGCCATGGGTTTTGGCATGGATTTGACGATGGTCGGTCCCGATTACCAATCGCCGCTTTCTATTGCCCGAACATACTTGGCCAGATTTCCGCTGGGAATCCGGAAGCGCGCCGCTGAAATCATCGCTGAGAAAAATGGTATCAAGAGCTATGAATTACCGATGATTCTCGTCCAAGCGCAACAAGAATTATTGGCGGAAGGACGAGATTTTGACTTTGTTGTCCCGCCAAAAGAGTTATTTATCCCATCGGAAGATAATGACGGTAAAAGAACAATCATTGAAAAAGAAGAAGCGATAAGAATAATTACTTATGTGAAGAATGACTTGCTTGATAAACAATTACGTTATTGTACAGTCTGTGGTCATTTCGACAGTCACGACCGGAACTGTCCTTTAATTACTCACCGGCATTAAGTTTATTCCGCCTTCGGCTCATTGCCTTTCAAGTCAACCACCAGTTGCCGGTCGCGGCCTTCGCCAACCGAATAGGTCGTCAAGTCCACATAATTTTGGGTAATATACTCGTGAATAACTTTTCTCTCATATGAAGACAGTCCTCGGATAGAATTAGCCATTTTCCCATTTTGAGTTTTGGCGGCGGCTTCGTCAGCCATTCCTTCCAATCTCTCCTTTTGTTTTTCTCGATAATCGTTGACGTTGACCAGGATACTAACTGGCTCGCCTAATTTTTTATACAGGACGACTTCCAGTATCTTTTGGATGGCGCGGATGGTTTCGCCATGGCGGCCGATGACTGTCGGCGCCTCCTCTTCCGTCTTGATAATGATATGATAGACGCCGTTATCTTCCTCGACATCCAGTTCAAACTTGTCGATCATTTTTTTCAATAGCTCTTCCGTTTCCGCCTTGATTGTTTGCGTTTTTTCCATGTGTTTGAAAATTAAAAATTGTAAATTGAAAATTACTTTTTATTGATTCGTCTGTACTGCATTATACTAAAGAGCGAAAATATATTCCAGTAAAGCGACAGGCCGGAGGGCAAGGAGTAGGAAAACCAACCGATCATCAGGGGAAAAATGAACTTCATTTGGGTATTCATTGCTTTCTGGAAATCGCCCATGTTATCGGTTTTCTTTTCGTCTTTTTTTTGTTCGTTAACGGCAAGCGTCGGTGCCTGGCTGGGCATTGATACCTGGACCTGTAAATATTGCAGTATGGCGGTCACCACCGGAATAAAATAATAGTACCACAGCCCCGACTTGCCCGGACTGATCGCCAGATCAAAACCGAAAAACCAGGGATTAATGGTCGCGATTTTTAGCATCGGTGAATACAAAACTTTGTTGATATCGGCAATAATTTTGGCTGCATTGGCATTCAGAAGAAATAACGATAATGTATTGTATAAAGCGATAAATACCGGGATCTGAATGATCATAAATAAACAGCCGGAGGCTGGATTGATCCCCGCTTCCTGGTAAAGTTTCAGTTGCTCCTGTTGCAGCATTTTCGGATCTTTTTTGTGTTTTTGGGATAACCGGTCCAGATGTGGCTTAAGCTCCTGCATTTTCTTGGCCGTTTCTAATTGTTGCTTAAAAAAAGGATGGAGGATAAGACGGACAAGAACAGTTAATAAAATGATGGCAAACCCGAAAGCGCCGGGAATTTTTACCAGCAATAATAATTTATAAAATAAAACCAAAATATTAAGAATCGGAAAAACGAAAATTGTGTTGAAAAAATTGGGTGAAAGCATAAATTAAACCGTTAATCTTTTTCTGCCTTTGGCCCGTCGCCTTTTAAGTACCTGTCGGCCGTCTTTGGTTTTCATCCGGACCAAAAAACCATGTTTTTTCATTCGTTTACCTTTTTTCGGTTGCCATGTCCTTTTCATAATTTAAAATTGAACTATTAACGCCGTGAAATTGC
>JAJYLO010000032.1 GCA_021787635.1 bacterium
AGTAGCTGTTTTGTAAACAGCAAGTCGCGAGTTCGAATCTCGCCTTCGGCTCCAGATCCCATAGTTCAACGGATAGAACGAATCCCTTCTAAGGATTAGATGACAGTTCGATTCTGTCTGGGGTCACCTTTTATATTTGTCGCAGCTTTTATCATCAAAAATATTTTGATCCGTCGGGCCAAGCGCAATAGATTCTGTTACTACAGTTTTACGATTTACGTCGATAAATTCGGGTATTTTCTGACCAACGGCTGGCGACGGTGGGCCACTAGACAGTTTGATGAAGTTTCCTGAAATATCCTCGGTGCAAAGTTGCCAATAATTACTGACATCCAAGTTAGGTGTTGATTCTTGAGTGAGGTAAGAAGTAGGCAATAAAACATTGGATGATGAATTTTCACAATAATAAAATACTGGCGAAAAAGCCGTATGGGAAACTTATTTTATTTAATTTTGTTTTAATCTTTTTGTCCATTCGACCAATGCTTTTAAAAGATCCTTGATTTTTTCCTTGGTATATTCGTCAGTCAGATTACCATGCTCGTCAAATTTTTTAGACGCTTCCGGAATAATTATTTCCGGCCGGTTAAGAGGAAGAATATTCAGGGAAACAAAAACTTGCCGAAGATGATACTGTGCCCGGGCGCCACCAATCATACCGGTCGCCGCCGACATAATTGCAGTCGGTTTACCTTCCCAGGCGCTATCCCCATAGGGGCGCGACGCCCAATCAATGGCATTTTTCAACACGCCCGGAATGGAATAATTATATTCTGGAGTAGCGAATAAAATAGCGTCGGAACGGCGGATTTTTTCCTTTAATTCCGCGACAACCGACGGTGGGTTTTTTTCGTTATCCTGATTAAAAGGCGGAATCTCTGCCAATTTATCAAATATTTCCAACTGCGCCTCCTCGGGTAGCAAACCTTTGGCTGCCCGTAATAACGATTTATTATATGATCCCTTTCGTAAGCTGCCGGCGATGCCAAATATTTTCATTTTGCCATAAAAATAATTTATTCCGATAAAGTTTACGTTAACGGATGCCTATAATTCCGTAAGAAATATCGGTTATTTGAACTTATTGCGCAATTCCTTGAGCATCTCTGCCGCCATATCCCGGCCGCCAAGACCAAAAGCCAGTCCGCCCGCGAGGGCCAGCATGGCTACAATGCCGGTAAAAAGGATTCGGATAAGATCCTGAGCAACACCAAGCTGATTCAAAACCACTAGGGCGGTAAAAAAAATAATTAGCCACTTGGTAAATACCGCCAAGGTCGTGGACAACGTCGAACCGACTGCCTTGACGCTATGGCGTACCAGATCCGAGCCGAGATTAGAAGCGACAAGGCCGACAAAAGCAATCACAACGGCAACAATAACATTTGGTAAATAAAAAAGGAATTGGTTCAAGACAGCGGTCGCGCGAGACAGCCCCCAAACTTCAAGAGTCGGTATCAAAAAAATAATGACAATTGTCCATTTCAGGATTTCCGTCAGCACTTCCTCCCAGACACGGATATCTTTTCTTTCAACAAGCCGGGTTTTCTGGAAAAGACTATCAATCCGGAAAAAAGCCAGCAGGGAAAGCAATACTTGTTTAATGATGCTTCCAAGAAGCAAGCCGATAATCAGGATAATCAGCCCACCCAAAAAATTGGGAAGGAAATTGGCAAACCGCTGAAGTAAATCGACGACAATCGTATTGATTAATACAAGCATTAAATTTCACCCCGCTTTCTAGTTAGTAAGTGTAGCGGGTTACTTTTTATTTTGCAAGGTTTTTGTGGAGTACAGCTTATTGCGTAGTTCCTGTTCAGATAAGTGGCGAATGAAATAAATTTTTGATTGGCGCAAATTGGATTTTTTATTAAGCGCAATGGAAATAATATTGGGAGATTGAAGAGGGATTATTCTTTCGACCCCAATTCCCATGTGGGCTTTTTTTCTAATTGTGACCATCCGATTAACATTGCTATTGCCCTTAACCCGGATAACAATACCCCTAAAGAGCTGGGATCTTTCCTTATCGCCTTCGATTATTCTGTAGTTTACCGTCACTGTATCACCTACCGCAAACGATTTGTCTTTGTATAGAAATGAGTTTGCCATTTGATTATTTTATCATCTCCGCCTGGTTTTTACAACTTTCGATGAATGCCAGAAATACTGGATGCGGAGCAAGCGGCCGGCTTTTATATTCCGGATGACCCTGGGTACCGAAGTAAAAAGGGTGGTCTGAAGCCGGTAATTCGATTATTTCCGTTAGGTTTTCGACGACCGAGCGGGCGGAAATAATGAAGCCATGTTTCTCAAAATCTGCCGTGAATTTGTCATTGAATTCATAACGGTGACGGTGCCTTTCACTGATCCGCTCTTTTTTATAAATCTCCATTGCTCTTGTATCACGTTTAACACGGGCTTCCCACGCACCAAGGCGCATTGTTCCGCCATAGGCCCGGCGTCTCATGTATTTTTGCTGGGCCGGCATGAGGTGAATTACTGGATGGGCGGTATCCGGTTGGTTTTCCGTAGTATTGGCATCCTTCCAGCCGATAACATCACGAGCAAAGGCAATGACGGCAAGCTGCATTCCGTAACACAAACCGAGATATGGGATTTTATTTTCTCGGGCATAACTGGCCGCTTTAATCATTCCCTCCGCTCCCCGCTCGCCCCAACCGATCGGGACAATAATCCCGTCCGGCCGTCCGATTATTCCGGCGCCTTCCTTTTCCACTTTCTCCGCGCTGACCCAGTAGGTATTAACGGCTGCCTTTTTTTCCCAGGCGGCATGGTCAATCGCATCAAACAATGCCGCATAGGAATCGCGCAGCTGGTACTCGCCAGTGCCAAAATATTTGCCGATGATGGCAATGGTAATCGGTTTCTTATCTTTATCAGTAATTTTATCGATCAGCTTCTTCCAAGCAGCTAAATCCGGTTTTTTAACTTTCAAATTGAGCTTCTTCAAAATTTTATCGCCTAATTGCTGGTCGTTTAAAACCAGTGGCACTTCATAAGGACAAGCCATGTCCGGATTACAGATGATATCATCCGGCTGCATATTGCAAAAAAGAGCAAAACGGTCGCGGCGCCTTTTATCAATCATCTTTTCCGACCGGGCGATGATAAAATCCGGCTGGATCCCCATGGAGTTAAGTGTCCGCACCGATAATTGCGTCGGTTTGGTTTTTGGTTCACCTAAATGCATCGGCGTTGGTACGTAACTGACATGGACATGGATGACATCGCCGGGATTCTTCAACGCTAATATTCTTGAAGCTTCATAGTAAAACACATTTTGGTACTCACCGGCCGTTCCGCCTAATTCGATGGTGACGATATCAGCTTTTTTATTTTTTGCCAGTTCTTGTATCCGCCGGGTAATTTCATTGGTGATATGGGGAATGGCTTCGACGTCTTCGCCGCTATACTCGAATCGTCTCTCCCGCTCAATGACTGTTCCATAAATCTGCCCCATCGTCACAAAATTTTCCCGGCCCATGTCCTCATTAAGGAATTTTTCGTAAGTGCCGATATCCATATCCGTTTCTGCACCATCATTACATAAGAACGGATCACCGTGCTCGACCGGATTGATGGTACCGGCATCGACATTGAGATAATTCTCGAATTTGATGGGGACGATTTTGTAACCGGCGGATTTAAGAAGAAGAGAGATGGAAGCGGCGGTTATTCCTTTACCGATCCCCGATATTACACCACCGGAAACGAAAATGTATTTCAGCGGCATATTAAATAATACAACACCTGCTTGAAATTTCAAGTACTAATTTCCTAGTTGGTTCAGCCGCCAGACCGAGAAAGTACACTTCGGATAATTGCTGCAGCCGTAAAAACGCTTTTTCGACTTGCTGAAACGGACGATGATATCGCCGCCGCACTTTGGACATTTTTTCCCCGGCACCGCTTTCAAAAACGGTTTGGTAAATTTGCACTTCGGGAAAGCGCTGCAAGCAAGAAATTTTCCAAATTTAGAATAACGAATAACTAATTTCGAGCCACATCGCGGGCATTTCTCGTCAACATCATCTTCGACGTTGATCACTTTTTGGTCATTTTGTCTCGTTTTCAGCTCTTTATGGAACGGTTCATTGAACTTTTTCAGCAGGTCGATAAAATCGGTTTCGCCGCCGGCGATTTTGTCAAGATTCTCTTCCATCGATGCGGTAAAATTCAGGTCGAATATATCAGGAAAAGCCACTGACAAATAATCCGAAATAGCCGTCCCCAGTTTGGTCGGGATAAAATAGCGCAGTTCTTTTTCGATATAATATTTATCCTGGATAAGAGAAATTATCGGAGCGTATGTCGACGGCCGGCCGATGCCTTTTTCTTCGAGCGTTCTTATCAGGCTGGCTTCGTTGTAGCGCGGCGGCGGATTGGTCATTTGCGTCTGGGCCTCGATCGCCTTCAAGATAATGCTTATCCCCTCTTTAACTGATAAGCCAATATTATTGTTGCCGGCAAATTGGGGGTTAAGCACTTTGAAAAAACCATCAAAGACAACCTGTTCGGTTTTGGTTTCAAAAAGAAAACCTTTTTCACCTCTTATGTCGACGGTGATCGTTTTCACGGATGCTTCCTTCATTTGCGTTGCAAGTGCGCGTCGGAAAATCAGATCATATAAGCGGACATGGTTGGATGTTAATTTACCGTCGGCGTCAACTTCTTTTACCAGCTTGGTCGGTCGGATGGCTTCATGTGCTTCCTGGGCCATTTTTGACTTATTGTGGTAACCGCGGGGTTTGGCCAAAGCATAATTCTCACCGTAGGTTTTTCTGATGTAATCGGCAGCCGCAAAAACAAACTGTGTCGATAAATTAAAAGAATCTGTCCGGTGGTAGGTAATCAAACCATATTCATACAGGTCCTGAGCGATATGCATTGTTTGCTTGGAAGAAAAGCCCAGCTTGTGGAACGCATCCTGCTGCATAAGGGAGGTGGTGAAAGGCGGCGGCGGGTAGCGATTACTTGTCGTTTCATCAACATGATCAATTTTGTACTTATCGGCCAGCAAATCGGTTTTCAGCGTTTTGACATTATCCTTATTGATTGTCGTTTTCGTATACTGATAGTCGGCGGCAAATAAATTGAGCTTAAATTTTTGTTCGTAAGGAACATTGTCCTTGCTGATTAATTTTGCCTTTAGTAACTGTCCGTCTTCAAATTGTCCAAATATCTGATAATGCTCTTCTTGCCGGAAATTGGCAATTTCTTTTTCCCGTTCGACAATCAGCCTTAACGCCACCGTCTGTACCCGGCCGGCGGAGAGCCAGTTTTTTCCCATTTTTTTCCATAAAAGCGGCGATAGGTCGTAACCGACAATCCGGTCGAGAATTCGGCGTGCCTGCTGCGCTTTTACCAAGTCAAGACGCAACGTTTCCGGTTTTGCCAGTGCTTCTTTTAAAGCATTGGCGGTAATTTCGTGGAAAACGATTCTTTTCGGCTCTTTCCCCTTTTTGAATTCGATTTCCGGCCATTTTTCGTTAATCAAACCCAATAGATAGGCAACATGGTAGGAAATAGACTCGCCTTCACGATCAGGATCGGTGGCCAGGATGATTTCATCGTTTTCCTTGGCGAGTTTTTTCAGTTGGTTGACGATCTTCGTTTTATTTTTGATGATTGTATAATCCGGTTTGAAATCATGATCAAAATCAATCGCCATTTTATTGCCTGGCAGATCGCGGATATGCCCCATGGTGGCAAAGACATAATAATTACCGCCGTGAAGAATACGGTTAAAGGTTCGCGCTTTAGTTGGTGATTCGACAATGATTAATGCCATACTAGAATTATACATCAGGAGATTGGTCGAGGGGCTTTTCTCTTCTTGATCAATTTCATATCGATAAGCGAGCGGCGAAGCATCGCTGTTGCCTGAATTCTCTCATTCCGGTCTTTGGATTGGCTAAGAATTTTCTTGGCGCTCTCAATACTTTTCTGGATAAGTTCCTGATCGATTTCATTCTGCCCGTAGGCCCGGCTGACAAGCACATGCAGTTCACGGCCATTCGTCTCCATGTAGCCGCCGCCGATTGCCAAATAATCTTCTGTTGCCTGTTTCTTTATTTTAATCACTCCTTCCACCAATAAAGCAAACAGGTGCGTGTGATGAGGCAATACGGTAATTTCCCCGCGGAAAGTGGGGATGGAAACAGACTCCACTTCCTCGTCGAGAACGACTTTCTTTGGCGTAATTATTTTGAAAAAAATCGTGTCCATACGTTATTACTTAACTTCGTCAATCGCACCAACCATGTAGAACGCCATTTCTTGCTTATTGTCATGTTTTCCATCCAGAATCTCTTTGAATCCGCGCACCGTTTCGGCAATCGGCACATATTTACCCGCCCGACCGGTAAATGGCTCGGCGACGAACATCGGTTGGGTCAGGAAACGCTGAATTTTGCGGGCACGGGAAACGGCTAATTTATCTTCATCGGACAGCTCTTCCATGCCTAAAATGGCAATAATATCCTGCAAATCCTTGTATCTTTGTAAAGTTTTCAACACTGCCCGAGTCACTTCATAGTGCTCTTCACCGACTATTTCCGGATCAAGGGCCCGCGAAGTGGAGGTTAAGGGATCAATGGCCGGGTATAAGCCTTGATCGGCCAATGACCGTTCAAGCGACAATGACGCATCAAGATGCGCGAATGTTGTCACCGGTGCCGGATCGGTATAATCATCGGCCGGGACATAAACCGCCTGAATGGAAGTAATCGATCCCCGAT
This sequence comes from bacterium, assembly GCA_021787635.1. Taxonomy (GTDB): domain Bacteria; phylum Patescibacteriota; class Microgenomatia; order UBA1406; family GWC2-37-13; genus JAJYIQ01. Next base: position 6,765 of record JAJYLO010000032.1, read on the forward strand.
TGGTCGAAGTAATTCTTTCCTCAAGTGAGGCATATTCCGACGCCAGAGTTGGCTGGTAGCCGACAGCCGACGGAATTCTTCCCAATAAGGCCGACACTTCGCTTCCGGCCTGGGCAAAGCGGAAAATATTATCGACAAATAAAAGGACATCCATTCCTTTCTCGTCTCGGAAATACTCCGCCATGGTAATACCGGTTAAGGCCACCCGCAAGCGGTTGCCGGGCGGTTCGTTCATTTGGCCAAAAACCAGTGCCGTTTTATCCAATACCTTCGTCTCCTTCATATCCGTCCATAGATCATTGCCTTCGCGGGTCCGCTCGCCGACACCGGCAAAGACGGAAACGCCTTTATGAGCAGTTGCGACGTTATGTATCATTTCCTGGATAAGCACCGTTTTACCGACGCCGGCGCCGCCGAAGATTGCCACTTTGCCGCCTTTAATAAAAGGGGCAACCAGATCAATGACTTTAATACCGGTTTCAAATACCTTTTGTTCAACCGCCTGTTCCATCAGTGTCGGCGGCGATCGATGAATGCTCTCTCTCTGTACTTTTCCGATTGCTCCCTCTTCATCAACCGGCTGGCCAAGGACATTAAAAACCCGGCCTAATGTTTCCTTGCCGACCGGCACTTGAATCGGCTTGCCGGTATTAACAGTTTTTATTCCCCGTCTCAAACCGAAGGCATTGCCCATGACGACGGCGCGGACCAAGCCGGGCCGTAGAATGGCCTCAACTTCCAATGTTAATTCGCCCAATTCCTTATCACTGACTGTCAGCGCGTCATAAATCTGCGGCGTTTCATCTTCTTCGAACGAAACATCAACTACCACGCCCCTGACCGAAACAATTTTTCCTTCACTCATATTGAAAATTGTAAATTGTAAATTAAAAAACTATGACTCGACAGATTCCTTTGCCGTAATCATATCCAACAATTCGTACGTAATTTTTTCCTGGCGGATCTTATTTCTTAATAATGTCAGATTGTAAATAACATCGCCGGCATTGTCGGTGGCATTTTTCATCGCGATCATCCGCGCCGAATGCTCAGACGCCTCACTGTCGATGATGGCGCCGCGGATTTTTTCCTCAACCAGGCTTCGTAAAAGCGAATCGATGATCGTTTCCGGTGCTGGTTCAATTATATATTCGTTATTCGTTTGCTGTTCCTTTTTTTCTTCTTCAGTGGGTGCTAGATTGACCGGTAACAATACCGTTTCCGTCGGTTCATGCCTTAACGTATTAATAAACCGGTTGTAAATCAATTTTACCTGTTGGTATTTACCGTCAAGAAACGCTATCAGAGCTGTCTGAAATATGGCCGAAACACTGTCAATGGCATTGTTCGTGGAAAAGTCGGCGATAATCCGACTCTCCATCTTGCCAACAAGCGATGCTCCTTTTTTACCGACAGTAATGAAATCGGTTTTATCAAAGTTAATATTTTTGATGGCATAACGGAAAAGGTTAAAATTAAATGATCCGCACAACCCCTTATTAGACGAAATGAAAATGACCAACTCGCGGCCCTTGGCGGCCGGATTCCGGCTCAAAAGCGGCGAGAACGCCGGGTCAAGATTGACCACTACCCGTTTGATAATGCGCTCCAGATCGCTCCGGTAAGGTTGGCCTTCGATTGCCGCCGTTTGCGCTTTCTTCATTTTGATCGCCGATACCATCTGCATTGCCTTCGTAATCTTGCGCACATTGGACACGGACCGAATTTTATTGCGCACCTGCCTGATGTTCATGTTTCTGTCAATAATTCAACATTCTCCTTAATTATTTTATCGAGGGTCTTTTCGTCTTCTTCAGTCAAGGTTTTATTTTTATTGACATTTTTGACCCAATTTTTTCCTTTGGTTTCCAGGTAGGTTACCAGCCGATTATCAAATTCGGAAATATTAGTAATCGGAACATTATCCAAATAGCCTTTGGTGGCAGCATATAGTGTCGCCACTTCATAGGCCAGGGAATACGGATGATTCTTTTTTTGGATAAGAACTTGGGTTAGTCTGGCGCCGCGGTTAAGGAATTTTCGCGTTTCCTCGTCCAGCTCCGATTCGAATTGGGAAAACGCCGCCATCTCCCGGTACTGAGCCAGATCAAGTTTCAATTTTCCGGCCACCTTTTTCATGGCTTTGGTCTGGGCATCGCTGCCGACACGGGATACGGAGAGACCAACATTGATGGCCGGGCGGACACCGGCGTTAAATAGATCTGTTTCCAAAAACAGCTGGCCGTCGGTAATGGAAATTACATTGGTCGGGATATATGATGAAAGATCGCCTTCCAAGGTTTCAATTATCGGTAAGGCGGTGATTGAGCCGCCACCGTACTTATCGGCCAATCGACAAGCTCTTTCCAACAAACGTGAATGGAGGTAAAAAATATCGCCGGGGTATGCTTCTCGTCCAGCCGGGCGACGTAAAATCAAAGATATTTGCCGATAAGCCCAGGCGTGCTTGGTCAAATCGTCATAAACGATCAAAACGTCGCGGCCTTTGTCCATAAAATATTCACCGATGGCGGTGGCCGCATAAGGCGCCAAATACTGCAAAGATGCCGGTTCGGATGCAGACGCATTAACCACAATTGTGTAATCCAATGCTTTTTGTTTGCGTAGCAATTCGATCAATGCTGCCATTTTTGAGCTTTTCTGACCGATACCGCAATAAATACAAACCATATTTTCCTGGGCCTGGTTAAGAATCGTATCAACAGCAATCGTCGTTTTACCGGTGCCGCGATCGCCGATAATAAGTTCCCGCTGACCCCGACCAATAGGAATAAGGGCATCGATCGCCTTGATTCCTGTCTGGACCGGTGTATTGACTTTTCGCCGGTATACAACGCCGGGAGCCACTTTTTCCAGTGGATAATTTTTATCGGCCTTAATTCGCGGGCCATTATCCTGTGGGTTACCGAGCGGATCAACCACCCGGCCGAGATTTTTTTCGGACACGGGAATAGACAAAGTCTCACCTAATGCTTTGGCTTGCTCACCGGCTTTTAATTGTAGATAATCGCCAAGAATTATGACGCCGATCGCATCCTCGGTCATATCGATGACGTAACCTTTGATTCCCGATTCGAATTCCACCAGTTCACCATAGGCAACATTATCAAGGCCAACCAGCACCGCTACGCCATCCCGAACTTCGGCCACGGCCCCCACTTCCTCGGTTTTTATTTTCAGCCGCGATCGAGCAATATCCTTCTCAATTTCTTTTATATATTGGTCAATCAATTTCATACATCAGTTTTTTGAAATTTTTTAACTGGCCTAGTAAAGATAAATCGATTATCTTAGTATCGAATTTTATGATAAATCCGCCAAGAATATTCTCGCTGACGGCATTATCAATGTTGTATAGCTTTAAAGCCGGTATCGCTGTTTTGATTGCCTTTATTTCTTCAGCGTCCAATTTATAGGCGGAAATGACAACGGCCCGGCACTCGTCTTTCCCGACACGATTCTGCAGGTACCGTTCCAGTTCTTGCTTGATTCGTGGATCAATGGCCATAATTTTTGAGGATTGTCTTGGTAATCGTCTTCTGCATTTCCTTGGTCAGGGATTGATCAAGCGCTTTGGTGACAATCGCCACGCTTAAATCGGCAATCTGCTCCTTCATTACTTTTTCCATTGTTTCTTTTTCTTCCGCTACCTGACGTCGGCCGCGGACCACCACTTCTTCCGCTTCCTTCTTGGCATCGGCTATCAGCGATTCTCGGACTTTTGCCGCTTCCTCTTTGGCCGATTTCATTGCCGCATCAAATTCCTTCCTCATCTTCTCCTTAGCTTTTCTCTCCTCGAGTTGCATCGCTTCTTCCTTTTTTTTCAGAACTTGCAGAATTTTTTCCTTTTCTTCTTCTTTCTTTACTTCAATATTAAGAAAGTTGGAAAATGGCTTGGCAATGAATTTCTTAAATATGAGAAAAAACAGGATGAAATTGATTACCTGCGCTACCAATT
>JAJYLO010000033.1 GCA_021787635.1 bacterium
GGACAAACCGGCTATCTTCAGCAACCACTGCTCCATTATTTCCACGGCGATTTAAGCAAAATGGTGGAAAAAACCGTTATTTTTGAAGATATCGAGTCGGAATTGCTCTTTAAGGCTAATAAAAACGCCACTACCGCCACTTTCTTCCGGAAATTTCTGGCCGAACTTTACCGGCGGCTGATCAGGCATCTGGGTTTTTTAGATGGAACAATTGGTATAATAGAGAGTATTTACCAGGCTTTTTCCAAGACCATCACTTATCTTTATTTATATGAAAAGAAAAACCGCCGCGCTGTATGATCCCTACCTTGACACGATCGGCGGTGGCGAAAAACACATCCTGCAGGTTCTCCAGGTCCTGGCCGATGACGGATATGAAATCAATATTTTCTGGGATAAAAATATTACCGCCCAACTGTCTAAAAAGTTCTCACTTCAATTATTTAAAAAATTAAAGTATTTGCCGGATATTTTCCGGGATAACGGCGTTTTTCATTCTTTTAAAACTTTTGAAACCTTAAAACATTTCGACTATTTTTTTTATGTGACTAACGGCAGTTATTTTTTTTCGGGAGCCAAAAAAAATTTTGTCTTCTGCATGGTCCCCCGGAAAAATCTCTACCCGAACAATATTATCGATAAACTGAAAACATGGAACTACCGGTTTATCAGCAATTCCCGGTACACCCAAAAGTGGCTGGGAAAATGGGGTATCAAAAGCGATTATATTTATCCGTATATTAATAACGAATTGATTGATAACCCCAGCCCGAACAAAGAAAAAATCATTTTATCCGTTGGCCGTTTTTTTCCTCAGCTGCATTCCAAACAACACGAAAAAATCATTGAAGTTTTTAACCGGATTTCGCGAGCGCAAAATTCTATTCAAGACTATAAACTTGTTTTAGCCGGCGGATTGAAAAAAGAAAACGACGCCTATTTTCACCAATTGAAACGCCTGGCTAAAAATAACCCCGCTATTATTTTTAAACCGAATTTAAATTATTCCGAACTTTTAAAACTTTTTAAACATTCTTATTTTTTTTGGCATTTCACCGGTTACGGCGTTGACGAACAGGATCATCCGGAAATGGTCGAGCACCTGGGGATCACTCCTCTTGAAGCAATGGCGGCCGGAGCAATTACTTTTTGCTTTAATGCCGGCGGGCCGAAGGAGATCGTCACCGACGGCCAAAACGGATATTTGTTTAACAACGAAAACGAACTGCAAACCAAAATGATTACAGTCTTAAACGACCAAAAAATACAAAAAACGGTAAGAAATAACGCCAATAAATTTATCCAGCAAAATTTCTCTTATGAAGTTTTTAGACAAAAAGTTAGAACAGTAATGTTATGATATCTGTCATTATTCCGACTTATAAAAACAAATCGTTGTTTTTGAAAAATTTACAGCATAACCTACAGTTTCTGAAAGACGAGGAAGTAATTGTCGTCAATGACAATCCGGGAACTAGTCTGAAAAAAGATCTAGCTGAATTCAAAAATATCGTTTTGATTGAAAACAAAAAAAATTACGGTTTTGGCAAAAGTATCAATATCGGAATCCGGGTAGCCAAAAACCGATTGGTGATGCTCCTTAACAGCGATGTGCTTTTACAGGACAGTAAATATGGACTGGCCGTTGATAATCTGGAAAAGGACCGGTCGCTTTTTGCCGTCGGTTTTGCCCAGAAGGAGAAAGATGGTCGGGTAGTCGGCCGGAATAAATTTTTTTGGAAAAACGGCCTGTTTTTTCATCAGGGCAAAGTGAGCATTGAAGACGGCCGCAACGGCTGGGCGGAAGGCGGTAGCTGTCTCCTCGACCGCGACAAATTCCTGACCCTTTCCGGTTTTGATCCGCTATACGCGCCTTTTTATTGGGAAGATATCGACTTGAGCTATCGCGCTTGGAAATCCGGCTATAAAGTCATGTTTAACCCGAAAATCGTCGTCGAGCACCATCATGAAACAACGATCGGCAAATATTTCCCGGGAAAATTCATCCGGACAATCGCTTTCCGCAACCAGTTTCTTTTCATCTGGAAAAATATCACCGATCCCGGATTGGTGATAAACCATTTTCTTTTTTTGCCATTTAATATCGTATACTATTCTTTTAAGAAAGAATGGTGTTTTATCGCCGGCCTGGTGGCGGCCGTTAGAAGAATCGGGATGATTAAAAGACAGTCTTATAAAATTGACGATAAAATGATCGTTAATTTATTTTTCCATGAATAAAAAAATAATTATTGCCTGTCTGACCGCTTTCATGCTCCTTAGCCTGGCCCTTCACCTAATTGGCGTCAATAAAATTCCGCCCTGCCTCAACGCCGATGAAGCTGCCTACGGTTACAACAGTTACTCCCTGCTTAAAACCGGCCGGGACGAATACGGCGCGTTTTTACCCCTCCGGCTGAAATCGTTTGACGATTTCAAGTTGCCGATTTATTCCTATCTCTCAATTCCTTTTATTGCTATTTTTGGACTGACGGCCTTCGGCACCCGTTTTCTTAATATTGTCATCGGCGTCGCCTTTGTTCCCCTCATTTACCTGCTCATAAAAGAACTGTTTAACAAAGACAAAATCGCCCTGATCGGGGCATTCCTCGTTAGCGTTTCCACCTGGATCCACATCATGTCCCGCCAGGCCCAGGAAGGCGTCATCTGCGCCTTTTTTATCTTGTTGGCATTATTGTTCTTAATTAAATTTGTTAAAACCGGCCGGTGGTGGTTTTTTTTATTAACCAATGTCAGCATTTTATTATCGACTTTTTCATATCACTTCGGTCGGATTTTTTTAGCGGCATTCATCTTTTATCAGGCAATTTACTTTTTTCAGCAAAGAAAAAAGCTTGACAAAAAAAAGTGGTCACTTATTCTTATCACGTTTCTAGCTGTCATTGCTATTCCATTAATTGTTGACTACCGATACAGCATCAACCGCGTCGCCAACCTCGCTTTTTACAATAATGCCGGCTTGCGCCTGCGGCTGCAGGAATATTTGACTGAACATAATTGGCCGCTTCTTCATAATTATCTGACGGAGAGTATTCGCGACGTCACCAACCGTTACATGGAACAGGTTTCACCGGAATTTTTTCTTGTCTGGGGAGACAAAACCTGGCGCTTCGGTTATTATAATCTGGGCGTCATTACGCTGGTTGAGTATCTGTTTATTTTTATCGGCCTCTATTATCTTTTCAAAAATAAGGCCCCTTTCCGCTTTTTGATTGTTTATTTGTTCCTGATTGCGCCGCTGGGCAATGCCCTCACCTGGCAGGAATATTCGCTTATCCGCACTTATTTTATGATTTTCCCGATCGCCGTTATCGTCGCCTACGGCCTTTTTCATTTTTTTAACAATATCAAAGACCGGCGTTTGGCATTAGTATTGTTTTTGCTGGTCGCCGGTTCATACACTTTCAGCCTGGTTAACAACTGGGACATCTATCTCTTCCATTATCCCAAACGGATTGAAGTCATCCGCGCCTGGCAATGCGGCTATAAGGAACTGGTCGATTATACCAAGCAAAATTACAATAAATTCAATCATTTTGTCATCACCGATAAACACGGCCAGCCCTACATTTTTTTCCTGTTTTACATGAAATACGATCCGGCCAAATACCAGAAGCAGGCGAAAATTTCCGCTCCCGATGAATACGGTTTCGGCCAGATCGGCCATTTCGATAAATTCGATTTTAAATTCAAATATGATACGGCGGCCCGCCACACCGTCTACGTCGGTTATCCCGAAGAATTCAAAGGCTTGAATATCCCGGAAAGCAAAATCAAGAAAATACAGATTCGCTCGGAACAGATATTCTGGATATATGAAGTGAACTGAAAACTACACAAAAAGCGTCAGCGCAATGATATAGAACATGTGGATAAATATCGGCAGAGCAAGGCTTTTTCTTTCCAGAAAAATAAACGAATTGACGAAACTCAAAATGATATCGGTCGCCATAAAAAGCAGTAATAAATTGCCTGTCAACCCGGCAGTCGTCATCAAGATCGGCACGCGCAGAAAGAAAAAAAGGATGCTGGCAAAAAACGAAGAAGTATAGATATTTTTTGATTCCTCAAAAAGTCTTTTCAGGATGAATCCCCGCGACAGTATTTCCTCGGAAATACTGGTCGCCAAAGCCGTGATGGCAACGATAGCAATGCTATGGGGAGTCAACAGCTGGTTGCCGATCACCAATTTTCCCGCCTTTAATAAATTGGCCAGAACGATTGATCCGATAAGCACCAGTCCGATTACTAACCCGTAAAGAAAATCCGGCAACACCAATTTCCACTTAATATATAAATCATCAAAAAAGCGTTTCTTGTCGATAAATTTTATGTAATAATAAACCGGCAGGATAAAAACAAGCGGCTTGGCAATAAATTCATCAAACCATTCGGGCAGATGAAAATTGGCGCGGTAAATACTCCAAACAATCAGAATTACCGCCCACAGATTGAGTGCTTTTTGCGTCGGTGTGCTTTTTTGCTTCATCTATAAAAACTGTACAGGTTTTATCGATACTTTTCAATGTCTACGTTAAATTTCCTTAAACAGGGAAAAAAGTTTTATGCTTAAAGCCCGGGAAATTTTGGTTAATATCTTGAGCGAGGGGTTGGCCTTTCCCTCCTCAATGCGGGCCAGATACGTCCGATCCATTTCCGAAAGCATCGCTACCCGTTCCTGAGACATATTTTTTCTTTCCCGTTCGATCGCCAACCGTTCGCCGATTTTCTTGTAGATAAAATTCCCCCGCATACTAAAAATTAAAATATTCCCGAAAGATTGTCAATGGGATTTTGTCATATGGATAACAATTTATTCCAGGAAGTCTTTCAGCTTGCGAGCGCGGGTCGGATGCTTTAGTTTGCGGATCGCTTTGGCTTCAATCTGGCGGATTCTTTCGCGGGTAACGCGGAATTCCCGTCCAACCTCTTCCAACGTCTTGGGTTTCCCATCCTCCAGGCCGAAACGCATCGCCAGCACCTTTTTCTCGCGCGGCGATAAAGTATCCAGCACTTTATTGAGGGCGTCTTTTAGAAGTTCGCGGGAGACTTTGTCATAAAGAGTCGGTTGGTTGACATCGGCGACAAACTGTTCAAGCGTGGCTTCTTTATCGTCGCCGACCGGCGTCGACAGCGATTTCGGCTGTTGGGAAATTTTCATCAGGTTTTCAATCTCGTCGGTCGACATCTGCATCTCTTTGGCGATTTCCTTGACCGTCGGTTCACGACCGAGCTTTTGGATCAGCCGCCGCTGGGTTTTATAATAGCGGTTAATGTGATCAACCATGTGGACCGGGATTCTTATTGTCCGTGACTGGTCGGCGATCGCCCGCGTAATCGCCTGCCTGATCCACCAGGTAGCATAAGTGGAAAATTTATACCCCCGACGCCAGTCGTATTTTTCCACGCCGCGAATCAACCCTTTATTACCTTCCTGAATAAGGTCGAGGAAAGATAGCCGGCGGCCAAGATATTTTTTGGCGATGGAAACAACTAACCGCAGATTGGCTTTGATTAGCTTGTTTTTTGCTTTCTGGTCATTTTTTTCATACCGTTTGGCTAAGGCGATTTCCTCATCAAATGTCAGTAATGGGGTTTTGCCGATTTCTTTCAAGTACATTTTGATCGGATCAAGCGACTCACCGTGCTTGAGGACGACTAGCTGTTCCAGTTCTTTTTCGATTTCTTCGGCGGATTTTTTGGCATCGGCTTCTTCCCGGGTGGAAATGGTTTCGAAAATATCGATTCCCTTTTTCAGAGCATCGTTAAAAAATTCATCGATTGCCTCAATGTGTTTTTCCGGTTCGGGGTAGACCAATAAAATATCGTCCTGGACCAAAAATCCGTCTTCCTCCCCCTGTTTGACCAATTCCTTAAGACTTTTAGGTAAGTGCTGTTTCATCATATGCCAATTTTATAACGTAATCATTGTTTTTTCCACTTGTTTTAGCTGATTGTTTAAGGTCAAAAGTTGACTCGTCTTGTCAGCCGGAATTTCGTCTTCACCGGATAATAATTTTTTTATTTGCCTTTTTAAGGCGTAAATTTTTATTTCATACGCCAATTTATCGATTTTTTCCTTATCCAGATTATGATCCATGCTGGCAAAAAGATATAATTCATCAAATACCGGCCGCAGCGGTTGCGACAGAGACGAAGTAAACCAGTCAAGGTCAAATTTTCCCTCTTTTTTATGAAGTTCCATAAATAAAGCGCATATTTTTTGGTAAGAAACGATGGAGAAATCGTCCGGACCGATAATGGAAAACGGTTTCTCCGCGACCGCTATCGGGTCGTCGTTTTGGAAAATTACGCTTAAGATGTATTTTTGAATTAAGAGTTCCCGCTCAAGCGGCGCGGATTTTTCTTTGTTAAAATAAACCGGTGCGGACTGTTTTTTCCGCCGTTTCAGCCGAAAAAGCAACCTAGTGACACTTGATTCATCGACGTCAAGCAGACTGGCCAGTTTTTTGACATAATGTGACTGAACGATCGGATTTTGGATCCGCCCGATAAAAGGAGCCACTTCATCACCGACTTTTTTTTTGCCAAAAGGGTCGTCGGCGACGTATTTTTTTTGGGCTTTGGTAATCAGGAAGTCATAAACCGGCTGGGTTTTTTTTATCGCCTGGGCAAATTTAACCGGATCGGTCCGGACGGCTTCGTCGGGATCCTTGGCAAAATCGAAACTGACGACTTCCAACTCGAAATCCAGCCTTTCCGCTTCGGCAATTCCCCGGCGCATCGCCTCCTCACCGGCAACGTCGGCATCAAGCGCCAATACCAAACGATTGGTGTAACGCTTAAGAATCATCAGTTGTTCAAAAGTCAATGCCGAGCCTTTGATGGCGACAAAATTGCCGAAACCGGCCTGATAAGGCGAAATCATATCGAATTCGCCTTCAACGATCACGACGCTTTTTTCTTTTTTAATCGCCTCACGGGCAACATCCAAGCCGTAAAGCGTCTCCCGTTTATGATAAAGCGGTGTTTCCGGCGTATTAATATATTTGGCCGATTTTTCCTGTTCGTCCAAGGCCCGACCGGAAAAACCGATTATCTGGCCGCGGCTGTCTTTAAGGGGAAATACCAGCCGGCCGCGGAAACGGTCATAACTGCTGCCTTTTTCGCTGCGGACAAGCAATCCGTTTTCCAGCATTTCTGCTTCAGAATAATTTTTCTTTCTCAAAAAATGCAATAAAGAATCCCAGGAGTTGGGCGCATACCCGAGCTGGAATTTTTTAGCCGTCGCTGGCTTTATCGCCCGTTTCTCCAGATATTCCTGGCCTTTCCGGCCGAATTTAGTTTTATGAAGGATATATTCGAAAAAATCGGCGGCTAAAAGGTTCATTGTCAGATAGCGTTCTTTCTTTTTCCAGGTCCGGTCCTCGGCTCCCAAACTGTGGGCTAATTTGATACCGGCTTTTTCCGCCAACTCTTTTAACGCTTCATAGAAAGTGATGTTTTCCCATTTCATCAAGAAACGGATGATATCGCCGCCTTCGCCGCAGGCGCCGAAACAGTGCCAAATCTGCCGCTCGGGGGAAATGACGAATGACGGCGTTTTTTCCTGGTGGAAGGGACAGCAAGCTTTAAAATTACGGCCGGCTTTTTTTAGCGTGATAAAATTGCCGATATAATCAACAATATCAATTTTTTTCTTAATCTCCTCGACCGGGTTTTCCATGCCTCTCTATTGTATCACTTAATACACTTGTTATTTACAAATATTATTAGCTATAATAAAATCAATGATTTACCTCTATATTGACGAGCATAATATCAAACTGCTTAATTTAAAAAAGACAATGCTCGGGCAGCAGGAAACTTTCTTTTTTGCCAAAAAACACGAAGCAAAACTTTTAGACGACGGCCGGCCGGCCAATATTGATTTATTGGCTTCAGCGATCAAAGAAGCGCTTAATCTGGCTTCTACTCAACCGGTCAATGATAAAAATATCACTTTGATACTGCCGCAAAACGCCTTTTCTTTTTTGCGGACCGAAGTGCCCGCCGATATCGCTCCGACCGCCATGAATTCGTTTATCCGCGATAAAGTCCGTTCCTCGCTGGCAGCGGATACTGACGAAATGGCCAACGACTGTTTTATCGTCGAATCGAATAAACAGAAAATATTGACGTTTTATGCCCTTGGCCGGGAAATCTTGGCCCAATACCAACAAGCGTTTAACTTAATCGATTTAAAAATCCGCGCGCTTATTCCCGACACACTGGCTTATTTCAAATTATTTGATAAGACCCTGCGCAGCGAAAAAAAAGAAACAATCCTTTATATCAATTACGAAAAAAATCAGGTTGTCGGCTATCTTTATGATTCGCTTGGCCTTTTAAGCGATAAAAAATGGACCAATCAGATTGATGCCGACGAAAAAATCGAAAAGCTGCTTAAAGACAAGGCAACCGAACTGGAAGAGAAAAAAACCAAACTGAACCGAATAATTCTCTCCGGACCGGAATCGGAAACCGTCCGCCAAGATACTTTTACCAAAGCGGTCGGCGTCTGGACCAACCCTCTCAAACGGATCATTCCCAATTTTTATCAGGAATATTTAAAAATGCTGGTCGTCCCGTCTCATAAACAATTTCCCATTCTCGAATACGATGCCTGTTTTGGGGCATTTATTTTCAGCCAAGAAGATAAGAATTTTTCCCTGATGAAAAACGGGGCAAAAATTACCTCATCGGCCAATCCGATCAGTCTGCCGACAATTTCCTTGCCGAAACGGGAATTGCTGATTTTTGCCGCGTCATTCATCTTATCTTTTATCTTTTTTATCCTGATTACCAATTTCAAACTACCAGCCACTTTGTCATCATTAGTTAAAAAACCGGCACCGACGTCCTCACCAACACCGGCTCCATTACCGACGGCGACACCAACACCGGCATTCACCAAAACCGATCTGAAAATAAAAGTATTAAACGGTTCCGGCGTTGCCGGTAAGGCCGGCGATGTCCGCGATATTCTGAAAGGAAAAGGCTATACCGACGTGTTGACCGGCAATGCCGATAGTTACGACTACACCCAAAGCGAACTGCAGGTAAAAGATAATAAACAACAGGCGGCCGCCATGATCGAACAGGATTTGAAAGCTTATGAAAGCAGCTTTAAAGTCACCACTCTTTCTGCCACCAACTCCGCCGACGTCATCCTCATTGTCGGGAGTAAATTCAAGTAAAGCGCTTTTTTCTTTATCATTCTGCCTGATATAATATCACTACTATGGATGATAAGAAAAATGAATTGAAGAAAAAACTAGACAGCATCCTCGCCCGCGCCAACTTGCCGGCCAAAAAAGAGGAGGTGACTGCTTTGGAAAAACAAACCTATGACAGCGCCTTCTGGCAGGATAACAAGAAAGCAACCGAGGTAATGAAAAAAATCACCGAGATAAAAAAAGAAATCGACGATCTGGAAATGATGCAACTTCTGCTTGAGGACAACAGTTTTGACGAAGCGGAAAAAATAATCAATCGTTATGAGATCCTCCTTTTCCTTTCCGGCCCCTATGACAAAGGTGACGCTATTTTTGCCATCCATGCCGGCCAGGGCGGCACCGAAGCGATGGACTGGTCGGCAATGCTTTTCCGGATGTATACCCGTTATTTCGAAAGAAAAGGCTGGTCTTTCGAGGAAATCGACCGTGTACCCGGCGATGAAGCCGGCATCAAAAGCTCGATTTTAAATGTCAAAGGTCGGTTTGCCTACGGTTATCTAAAAGCGGAAGCCGGCGTCCACCGGCTGGTGCGGCAATCCCCTTTTAACGCCGATAAATTAAGACAGACTTCGTTTGCACTCGTTGAGGTTCTGCCGATAATAGAAAATAAGGAAATCGATATCAAGGAAGACGAAATCGAATGGCAATTTTACCGGAGCGGCGGCCACGGCGGCCAAAATGTCAATAAGGTGGCGACCGCCGTCCGCCTGATCCATAAGCCGACGGGCCTTATCGTCCAGTGCCAGACCGAACGCTACCAGTTGCAAAACCGGGAAAACGCCCTGAAAATCCTCCGGGCAAAACTGTGGCAAATCGAACAGGAAAAAGCGGAAAAAAC
>JAJYLO010000034.1 GCA_021787635.1 bacterium
CCGCCGAAGACGGAGGAAACGGCTTTAGAACGACCAAAAGACATTAAAGCATACCCGTTTTGAAATTTTCCTCCGTGTGCTATATCTTCAATTAGCAATAACTTTTTCCTTTTGATAATGGACAGTATTTTTTCTCTCTGGACAGGTATCATGCCGAAAGTATGTTGGAGGATAATGACTTTTGTGCTATCGGATAGCTTCTTTTCCAAATCTATAGGATCCATGGAAAAGGTTTGTTTTTCGATATCGACGTAGACGGGTTTGAGCTTTAGGGCCAGGATAGGCAGCACGACCGCTTCGCAAGTAAAGGCCTGAACAGCAATTTCCGAGCCTGATGGTAATTTGAAACTTTTGAGAAGATGATAGAGTGCTGCTCGCCCGGTGAGAAAGGTAGAAATTGAAAGCTGAGAATTGAAAATTGAAAATTCGGAAAGAATCCGCCGTTTAACTTCATCGGATTCTTTTCCGGTATACCAACGCCAGGGTTGAAACAAAAGTTTAAATGACAGCCAGGCGTCGGACCAGGATTCGTTGGGGGCAAAGTCGGTGGAAATCATATAAAAATCGGTTTCTGTAACAGATCTATTCTATATGTTTTGTCTTTCAGTTTGATACTGAAATTGTGGCCGTAAGAGATGACGAGGCGGTCGGCCGGGATAAAGCCGAAGCCGCCGGCCCGCGTTGTCAGTCCATGCAGCCTTCGCCATTCGACCGCCGGATCCATGGGGAACCAGGATTTATCAGGTAATTGAGCCTCAAGCCAGGCATGCATGAATAAGAGTTCAAAGTTCCAGGTTCCAAGTTCAAAGCCGGATAGCAACTTTGTATATAAGTTATCTTTAATAATAAATCCGGAAACGAGACGGGTGGGAATGCCGGCGGATTGGAGAAGCGACATGAGAAAAGTGGAATATCCGCCGCAGTCCGTTATTCTCTCCCCCATTGCCTGCTTGTAGGTATATAATCCGTCAGTTGGTTTGCCATACGTTAAATATTCTAAAGCAAAATCGTAAAGCGGGTGAATAATTTTTACCAGACGTTTTTGTTTGCCGATAATTTTTTGCGTCAGAGCTTTAATTTTTTTATCTCGGCCGTTAACGAAACGATTGTTACAAATAATCGGATTGCCGTAATCAGCAAGAGAAAATGACTGATCGACGTGAGTTTTATAGGAGTTGAGGCGGGCGGAAAATTTTATTTTAGCTTTATCGGAGACGTCGTTTAAGGTAAAGACAGCAACGCGATTGTCTACAATATTTTTTATTGTTGAACTAATGGATTGTTTTATTGTCAGGCCAGTAATTATTTGATAGGAATTTGTTTGCGGTAGGGAGAAAATAGCGTACTCTCCCCTATCTTTGGGAATCGTCAGACAAAACCGATATGGGTGGTTCAGAGATTGATTAACAAACTTCTGAATTGGTTAAACGATTGGATATTGTCGAGTTTTTTGCCGTTGAGGAAAAAAGTCGGGGTAGCGTTGATGCCGGCTTGGTTACCGGAAGCAATATCGGCATTGACTTTGTCCTTGCCCGATTGAGAATTCATGTCGGCTTTGAATTCGTTGGTATTTAATTTCAACTTTGTGGCTAACTGGATAAAATAACTGGTTGGATCAGACAAATTCGCCCAATTATCTTGGGTAGCAAAAAGTTCATCAACATACTGGAAAAACTTCCCCTGTTTTCCCGCGGCTTCGGCAGCATAAGCGGCGGTCATCGAGTTTGGATGGATTTGGTAAAGCGGAAAATCACGCATAACAAAAGTGACTTTATCTTTTATTTTCGCATCGGCGCTGCCGGAGGCGACCATCTGATTGATAAGGGTATGAAATTCCTTGCAGGCCGGGCACTCAAAATCGGTGTATTCGACCAGAATATTTTTTTTGGCCGGTGACCAGGTAACGTGGTCGTCGGACTTGACGACATTTATTTGCCGATAGACGGTAGGAGTCGCGGTATTAGTCAATTGATACGCGACAAAAAGAAAGGCAAAAAGGACGACGACGGAAATGACGATGGCGATAATCGTTTTATTGGTCATGGGTGTTATAATTATAACTAATTAATATGAAATTTGTTTATTGGTTGATTTTAGCTGGACTGATTTTGTTTACCGTTTATACTATTAGTCACCGGTCGATATCGCAGAATAAGTCAAGCAAAATTCAAGTAACCGCTTCTTTTTATCCGATGTTTTTTTTCGCCTCACAAATTGGAGGGAATAAAGCCGATGTGCAAGATATCACGCCGGCCGGTGCCGAACCACACGATTACGAACCGACGCCGCAGGATATGGTTCGGATTGAAAATAGCAGCCTGTTGGTTATAAACGGCGGCTATCTCGAAGCCTGGGAAAGCAAAATAAAAGATATCCTGAAAGGTTCTTCGACCGTGATCGTGACGGCAGCGAACGGATTAATTAACGATAAGGATCCGCATGTTTGGTTGTCTCCCCCGCTCGCCAAAGAGGAGGTAAAAGCGATTCTTACCGGTTTTATCAAAATCGATCCGAAAAACGAAAACTATTATCAAACCAATGCTGATAAATTGGCAGGACAGCTTAACCAATTGGACCGGGATTACCGTCAGGGATTAGCGGTTTGCCATACCCGCGATTTTGTCACCGCTCATGCCGCTTTCGGTTATCTGGCAAAAGCCTATGGACTAAACCAGATTGCCATCGCCGGTATTTCACCCGATGAGGAGCCGTCGGCGCAAAAAATGGCGGAAATTGCCGATACGGTCAAAAAAAACAATATCCAATATATTTTCTTTGAAAAACTGATCAGCCCGAAATTGACCAATACCATCGCCGCCGAAACCGTGGCAAAAACTTTGGTCATAGATCCGATTGAAGGGCTGACGCCGGCGGAGATGACAGCCGGCCAAAATTACTTTACAATTATGAAGAACAACCTTAATAATTTACGAATTGCACTGGGATGCCGGTAGACCATACCAAAAACATTATTGAAATTAAAAATGTCTGTTTTGCCTACAGTGGTGATCAGTGGGTACTGAGAAATATTAATCTTGATGTTCATCAGGGTGATTATCTGGGAATAATCGGTCCCAATGGCGGCGGGAAAACGACTCTCCTTAAAATCATGCTCGGTCTTTTGAAACCGCAGGAAGGAACAGTGAAATTATTCGTTAATAAAATCGGTTATGTGCCGCAGAAGGCGGTAAATTTTGATGTTAATTTTCCGTTAACGGTAAAAGAAGTGGTGACAATGGGACGGTACGGAGAAAAAGGACTGCTAAAAAGTCTCGATAAAAATGATGAAGTGATCATTAAAAAATCACTCGACCAGGTCGAGATGTGGGGCTACCGCGATAAAATTATCGGCGATTTGTCCGGCGGGCAGGAGCAGCGAGTTTTTATCGCCCGCGCATTGGCGACGCGGCCGGAAGTGGTCATCCTTGACGAACCAACGACCGGCGTCGATGAACAAAGCCAGAAGAAATTTTATGCACTGCTGAAAAAATTGAATGAAGAATTGAATTTGACCCTGATTCTTGTCAGTCATGACAGCAATGTGATTGTCCATGAAGTAACGGAAATTGCATGTATCAACAAGACCATTGTTTATACCATTGATCCGAAGAACTTTTTAAAAATGAAGTACCATAAACACTAATGTTAGATATTTTTCAGTATGGTTTTATTGTCCGCGGATTCGAAGCAGGATTAATTATTGCCGTCATTTCTCCATTGATTGGGATGTTTTTGGTGTTGCGTCGCTATTCTCTGATCGCCGATACTTTGTCCCATGTATCTTTGGCGGGCGTCGCCATCGGCCTGTTGCTTGGTATCAATCCGATCATTGGCGCCATTATCTTTTCCGTTTTTTCCTCTTTTTTCATTGAACGATTGCGGATCAGCAAAAAAGTATTTGGCGAATCGGCACTGGCGATTTTCCTTTCCGGCAGCCTGGCAGTGGCGATTGTCCTAATAAGTATCGGAAACGGATTTAATGTCGACTTATTCAGTTATCTGTTCGGCTCGATTCTGACGGTTAAGGCATCGGATGTAGTTATAATCGGTATTTTGGGAGCGATTACGATTTTGCTTCTTCTCGCCTTTTACAAAGAACTGGTATTTATTACCTTTGATGAAGAGGCGGCCAGGGTGAGCGGCATTCCGACAAAATTTATAAATATCCTACTTATTCTATTGGCAGCCCTGACCGTTTCTTTGGCGATTCCCATTGTCGGTGTCCTATTAATTTCCGCTTTAATCGTCATTCCTGTAGTGACCGCTTTGCAGTTTCGTACTTCATTTAAGAATTCGCTTCTTATAGCTGAAGTTTTGTCGATTATTTCCGTAGTTGCCGGCATTTTTGTCTCGTTTTATTTAAATTTGTCGACGGGCGGGACCATCGTTTTAATTACCATTATTCTTTTTGTCGGTATTTATCTGTATAAAAACCTGATTTGATAGATGATGAGAATATATCCGGTCCGCAATAGCGTCAGACTAATTTTACTCAACGACAATAATGAATTGCTTCTTATGTGTATTGAAGACCCGCGAACAAAATCGATCGGCGAAAAAGCCGGCAGGCGTTTTTGGGTGACGGTCGGCGGCCGGATCGATCCCGGCGAGACATTAATGGCGGCGGCTTTAAGAGAGTTGTATGAGGAATCGGGATTGATTAAAGATGACGTTAAATTCGGACCAATTGTCTGGCGGCGGGAGCTGGACCTGATTATATACGGTAAACCTTATCGGTTAAAAGAAAAATATTTTGTCGCCCGGACGAAAAAGAAAAAAGTGGCGCTGACAAAGTTGTCAAGTGAGGAAACCGGCGTCGTCAAAAATCTTTCCTGGTTTTCTTTTGATCAGATTGTTCACAGCCAAGATCCAATATATCCGGAGCTTTTGGTTAAACATCTTCCCAACATTATCGCCGGCAAGTATCCGCAGGAACCGGTGGATGTGACTTTGTATAATAAATAATCTGTCATGAAAAACGATAGTGGAAACGTAAAAATCGTCATTATCCCTCACCCGATTGAGCACAAGCCGGTAGAAAAGCAGGAAGTGATTTAACGAGAAATGATCTTTTCCACCTCTTCCCGGAAATGCTCGAAGGCGCCGTGGATTTTTTTCATCTTTTCGGTATTAAGATTTCCTTTAGCGGCGTTGGAAAATATCAAACCGGCCGTTTGGCGTATCTCTTCCCTGATTTTAGAAAAAAGATTGTCCTGTTTTCCCCATGGGCCATGGACCCGCTGGCGCATCTCTTCCAGTTCATCCTTGTGTTCTTTTAGATACTTAAGGCCTTGATCGGTAATCGCGTACACTTTCTTACCGGTTTTTTGGTCGTTTGTGACCATATCCTCGTCTTCCAAAAGCTGGAGCGTCGGATAGACCGCGCCCGGACTGGGGCTGTAAAATCCATGGAAGCGGTTTTCCAATTCTTGGATTATTTCGTAACCGTGCCGTGGTTTATTCTGCAACAGATCGAGAATGACAAACTTGATATCGCCCCGGCCGAAACGGGGACCAAACCCACCAACGCCAAATCCGCCAAGCCAATTTCCTCCCATTCCATGCCTACTTCCCCACATATTTTTGTTCACCCCCTTTCGATTTAAAAGTAAGATGATATAATATCACGATATATCGTATAACTATTGTGGAAAAATGTCAAGGGAAAATTTTTTCTATTGCATTCGCTCAAAAAAAGTATTATTCTATTTACGCTTTTTTAAAATTTGCACTTGGGTAACGGGAACACTGTGAGAATCAGTGCCTGTGCCGCAACGGTAAGATCTGCCTTCGCCCTAACGGGCTTCGGCGGACAAGGCCGGAACCGTCCAAGTCGATAACCCCGCGCAGGGAATTTTATGCTGACACAAGAAGCCCGTGCTGCTTACCGCACACAATCAAATGAAGCCTTTCCCCAAAATTATGAACGGAAAATCAATCCCCTCGCCCTCCGCGATGATGTCGAGTCTTATTTGAAGGAATACCGTTTGCAAACGCAGATCAATAAATACGAATTAAATTTTTCTTTCGGCAATAGTGAGTACCGCCATTTGCGGGATACCTATGACGGGGAAACGATGATTGAAAAGGGAAAAAAAGCGATCGAAAGAAGAATCAGGGAAGGCAAAAGCGTCAACCGGGAGGAAGCGGAACTGGAAGGATTGCAATTACTGGAAGACCAACTCCAGGTGGCCCGGCCGGGAGAGGTGCTTGTCTGGGCCAGCCCGCCCGGACCGAAAAACGAGGGTTACGGCAATTACGGCTTTTTCTATATTGGTAACTTATCTTCCGGTAAACAAGCTGGCGATGTAAGTTTGGAAATGGAAGCAGTCCGTGTCGAACAGCCGACGATTGATCAGTTCAACAAGACAATTCAGACGATCGGCGGCTACGATTTCCATTTTGACAAGGCGGAAGATTTTCTATCCCACCCGTTGATATTGTCGGAATTGAAAGGGGATGTGTTGCCGGTGCTGCATGATGTCTTCGGCTTTTCGCCTGATCCTTCGAAGATGGAAAGGGATCAGAGAATCCTGAAAATCATGCAGTCAAAAATCCAGGATTTCATCCAGGCGGTCAAAGCCGGCATACCGAAAATCGAATTGCTGCAGCAATTCCATATTTTGGAAAACTTGGCGGACGATTTGAAAGTGAATATCGACAAGATTGATTTGACGCATTGGTTAACCGTGTCCCCGGAACAAATGATGATCCGTTACGATCATCAGCCGGCATTCGCCGGCGGCAGCTGCGGCGGCAGCACAGAACATAATTCCGATGCGCCCTGGGATCACAGCAATGATCTCTTTAATTCATTCTCGACGTTGAAAGAATTATTTAATGGCGACAGATATCCGGATTATCAGTGCGATAGTTGCGGTACAACCATTCACGGAGAATCGAAAAACGACCGGAGTTCATGGACGCCGAGCTGTCCCAAATGTGGTAAGGTATTTAATAAATGTTAGGATAATTATCCGATTTCTTTTCACCTGTTTCCCCGGTGCCGATTCCAGCGGTTGGGATTGCAATCTATTTACTATCCGCTTTCAGGGTTTTGATGGCTTCCTGGACCGTCGTCATGAATTGCGCCGGGAAGATGATGGTCGAATTCTTTTCCGTTGCTATTTCGGCCATCGTTTGCAGAGTCCGCAGTTGTAAAGAGACGGGATGCCGAGTGATGAGGTCGGCCGCTTCGCCCAGTTTCTGGGCGGCCTGAAATTCGCCCTCGGCGGCGACGATTTTGGCGCGTCGTTCCCTTTCGGCTTCTGCTTCCTTGGCCATCGCCCGCTGCATATTTTCGGGCAAGACAATATCCTTGATTTCGACGGCCGTCACCTGAACGCCCCACGGTTCTGTATGAGCGTCGATGACATTTTTGATCTGGGTATTGATATCGGAAGTGGTTGACAGTAATTGGTCGAGGACGAATTGGCCGACAACATTGCGGACGGTTGTCTGGCTGATTTGATTGACGGCCTTCTCTATATTTTCGATGGCGATGACGGATTTTTGCGGGTCAACCACATGGTAATAAGCGACGGCGGCAATATCGATGGAGACATTGTCCTTAGTGATGATTTTTTGCGAGGGGATTTCCATTGTCACCGTCCGTAAAGTCGTCAGCTGCATCCGTTCAAAAATCGGGATGAGGATGATCAATCCCGGTCCGCGGACCCCGGTCACCCGGCCCAGGAAGAAAATCACTCCCCGATCGTATTCCTGGACGACCTTGACGCTCATGAAGAAAAAGACGACGGCCAGCACGATTAATATTCCGAGCACTGTCATATTATCAGTATATATTATTTCAGGGATAAATCCAGTACTCCACTTCGTCAAGAATATTGCCCGACAGATTCTTCTTTTTGTATTCATCCCTGATTCCCCCGCCGAGGGCTTCGACGATCCGCCGGCTGGGAAAATTTTTCTTATCGATCGGGTATTTGATATATTCGTATTCGATGTTTTCGTCAATCCATTTTTTCAAACCGGTCATTGCCTCCAAGCCGTAATTTTTGCCGTGGGCGCTTTTTTTCAGCCAGATTCTCAACTTCAAAATTTTTTTGTCGATGTCGATGGCGCTTTCCGGAGTAAATTCCCTAAAAATCGTTGCGGCGTATCCATCTGAAGCGGTTTCAGTTTAAGGCGACTTGTTTTGATGCCCGTTTGGTGAAGGTTGAGCATTAGCTGAAGCGGAATTTTTTTAAAAGGAAACCGGTTTCGAATCGGGGATTGGTGATGACCCATTTATATAAAAGCGGCGAAACGACGGCGGACAAGATGATATTGCCACCGAGGTGATACAGGGTAAAAGGAATTTGACCAACGATAGTTGCCGTTAATGACTGATGAAACAGTAATACGCCCGTTCCCACTCCGGTGATGGCGTCGTAAACGATGGTAGCGGCGACGGCAAAACCGACGAAATGCTTGACACTCGCCGATTTATTTTTAAAATAAAGGCCGGCGGCAACTCCCAATAATCCATACGTTGTTGCTGTTACCAGCGACCAGGTGCCGAGAGTCCCGGTCAAAATGTCAAATATCAATATTGCCGATAAACAAAATATCAATCCCGACAACCAACCCCACTTTTTGGAAAACGGCATCATCGTCGCCATGACCGGTTCGACGTTGGGCGGGTGAGGGATGATCCGCAAAATCACGACCGTCAGGAGACCGATAAAATATTTAATAACATTCTTAGTCGATTTCATCGTTCACATCTTAAACTGTTCCTTGTAAAATTGCAAGGTTCTTTCGATGACCGTTGTCCAGCTGCCCCGGTCAAAATTGTGGTCTTCACCCGGGTAAGTATAATAGTCGATTTTTATGCCTTTTTTTTCCAGAATATCCGCCAGTTCGTCCGACCACTTTTGCGGTACTTCCTCGTCGGCTGTCCCCTGATCCAGTTGCAGCGGTGCCTTTATCCAGCTGAAATAATTAGTGAGCGAATATTTTTCCGAATCGTAATCTTTTTCGAAATTAGCAACGACTTGGCGTAACGCCTTGCCGTGATCGTCAACTTCATCTGTATAATACAAAATGGAATATGGAAACGGTTTTGATACCGGTGCCCAAAGGACGGTCGGAAAAGTGGCCCCGGAAATTTCCAAGATAGACAAAGCGATTTGGCCGCCGTTGCTATGCCCCCAGATACCGGTATGGATACCGTCGAAACGAACCGGTAGCAATTTATCCGCCAGCGATCGATTGAGATTTTTCAGAGAGGAAATTAAATCCATGACAGTGACATAAGTCAGAAAGCGGTCCTCCATTGGCTCTTTTGGCGCCGGATCGGAAAAACCATAACCGAGAAAATCCGGGGCGAGAGTGATGAAACCATTTTGCGCCAAATATTCTCCGTCCCGCAATGTTCCGTATCCCGGTACGTAACCTTTTTTGTCGACATAGCCGCGGATGAGGATAATGACGGGATATTGGCCGGCAGTTTTTGGTACGTTCATGAGGCCGCTGACCCTTTTTCCGTTCACGTAAGAATAATAGAGATAAGAGGCAAATACCGGATTGTCCTTGATGACTTTGTCGATGACAATTGAACCGTCTGAAAACTGGGAAAGATGAAGCGAGGGAAACGAATACTGAGCTAACGTTTTTATGGGAATGTTGCCGCCGGTGCCGAGGGGAGAAATGATTTTGGTAACGGAAAATCGTTTAACAACGATAAAAGCAATAACGATTATGACGATAAAACCGATGGTAGCGAAGACCTTTTTCATGCGCTACGTTTGATTATAGCAAACTGTAAAAATCATTCCTTAAGTGATAAAATAATGGTAGTGATCAGGAGAAGTCGCATAGTGGACGAGTGCGTACGCCTGGAAAGCGTATAAGACCGTAAGGTCTTCGCGGGTTCGAATCCCGCCTTCTCCGCCAAATGAGCACCGTAACAAAATTGTCACCTGAACTTTAGAATAAGATCGGTACATCAACCCGCTCTTTTTTTGTTTGATCTACCCCTCGCTTACCATTAAGATAGCGGAATTTAAGGCTACAATCG
>JAJYLO010000035.1 GCA_021787635.1 bacterium
TTTATCGGTCAGCGTATACTGTTTTTCCGCCAGTGAAGGCAGCCAGAAAAAAGCCGATAACCCCAAACCGATCATACCGCCAATTACCGCTGCTTTGGCAAAATTGATTTTGTCTTTCGCCGCCAGTGAATAAAATAAAAAAACAAAACCGATAAAGATGACGGCCGGCAAAGCAATCAGCGGATGAGCTAAAACCAGTAAGGCCAACGATATGCCGAATAAAATAGCGTTTTTTGCGTTCGGTTTTTCATACAGGCGGTGCAGGAAAAGAAAAACAAACGGCAATACCGTCATGGCAAAAAATTCGGCGAAAGCGCCACGGACATAGACGTTAACTGAGTGGTAAAAAAAATAAGTGTAAACGGTCGCGCCAAGTAATGCCGGCCAGCGGCCGATCAGGCGTTTTATAAACCAATAGCTGCCGAAAGCGGCGAGGATAAAACCGAGAATAATCATCAATTTGACCGCCCAGATGTAGGAAAAACCGATCAGGTGGAAAAACTCGCTGATGTAATAAATAAGCGGCGGGTAAAAATTGAAAAGCGGGTAGCCGTATCCAAAACCAAGCTGTCCGACCCAACGCGGATATAAATTTCCTTGACGCAACCCCTGATCAAGTAAAAACAACCGGGCAATATGCTGGTCGTCATGCATCGAAAAATAGCTGCCGTTGAGGAGGATAAAGTATGCCGGAGCTGTTATAATAAATAAAATAATATCCATGGATAATATTGTACACCTAAAGAAAAAAACCGTCATTAGCGCCTTAAGTCTTTTTTTTCAAAGCGGCTATTCGGCTTTTTTGGGCCTGGTCGCCAACCTGGTAGTGACAATTTTGCTGTCGCCGGCGATTTTCGGCATTTACATCACGGCCTTATCGATCATTTCTCTTTTCAATTATTTTTCCGATATTGGTCTGGCGGCATCGCTTGTCCAGAAAAAAGAAATCACCGATGAAGATATCCGAACAACTTTTACCGTCCAACAGCTTTTAATAATCGCTATCATTACGGTTGGGTTTTTCGCCACATCTTTTATCCGCCAATTTTACAAATTGCCGGCCGAAGGCGTCCAGCTTTACTGGGCGCTTCTTCTGGCTTTTTTCCTTTCCTCGTTAAAAACCATGCCGTCGATTTTTCTCGAACGCCAAGTCCAGTTCCAGAAAATCGTTTTGGTGCAAGTTATCGAAAATACGGTTTTTTACCTGACAGTCATTATATTTGCCATTTTAAAATTCGGCCTAGCCAGTTTTACCATCGCCGTCATCTGCCGATCAGTCATCGGCGTCATTGTCATCTATTCCATTTCTTTTTGGAAGCCGGCCGTCGGCATTTCCCGTGTCAGCCTGAAAAAACTGCTCACCTTCGGCGTCCCTTTCCAGGCAAGCAGTTTTTTGGCGCTTTTTAAAGACGATCTGATCACCCTATATCTGGGAAAAGTGCTTGGTTTTACCGGCCTGGGCTATATCGGCTGGGCAAAAAAATGGGCGGAAGCGCCGATTCGGATTGTTATGGACAATGTGTCCCGCGTGCTTTTTCCGGTTCTGGCCCGGCTGCAGCACGACAAGGAAAAAATCGGCCAGCTGATCGAAAAAAATCTTTATTACCAGACGATGCTTCTGGCGCCGATCATGTTTGGGATGATTATCCTTATGAAACCGTTTGTCCAATTCATTCCCCGCTATTCCAAGTGGCTGCCGGCCTTGCCGCTTTTTTATCTGATGAGCATCGCCGCGTTTTTCTCGTCCTACTCGACGCCGTTTACCAATCTTTTCAACGCTTTGGGCAAGGCGAAGATTTCCTTTTTCTTCATGCTTTTTTGGACGGGCATTACCTGGATCCTGACACCAATCCTTACCCACACTTACGGTTATTTCGGTTTTCCCATTACCCAAGTAGTTTTATCACTGGCTTTTGTGCTGGTCCTTTTCCAGGCTAAACGGCTGGTCAATTTCCGTTTCTGGCCGGCGGTTTATAAAACAATTATTGCCTCAATGATTATGGGGGCGATCACCGTAATTATCAGGTTAATCGACCTACCGATCATCGTAACACTCATTGTTGTCACCTTGACTGGTTTCATTTGCTATTTGTCAATTCTGTTTTTTTTGTTTAAAATAAACGTTATCGAAGAAGTAAAATCGCTTTTCCATTATGAATGACGTCACGGCCATTATTGTCATCAAGGATAACCCGCCGCATCTCTGGGAAGCCATCCAGTCAATCGAAAATTTTGCTACGGAAATCATTGTTGGCACCGTCACCCCCGACCCAGCCATTGTCACGCGCCTGAAAACCAATAATAAAGTCCGTATCATTCCCCTGCCCGATACCATCCCTTATGCTGATATGGTTAAAGAAGACTTGAAAAAGCAGGCCCGGGGAAAATACATCCTTTATCTTGACCCGGACGAAATTTTTCCCAAAGAAGCGATCAAAACGATCGAGAAAAAAATCAGTGATTTTGCTTTTTTCAACTTTCCCCGTAAAAATATCATTTTCAACCGGTGGATCAAATATTCCCGCTGGTGGCCCGATTACCAGTTAAGGTTTTTTAAAAAAGACATGGTGGTCTGGCCCAAAAAAATCCACCCTGAGCCAATTACCCGCGGCGTTGGCTATATGCTCCCGATCGATGATCGCTTTGCTATTTATCATTATAATTATGATAATATCGACCAGTACTTCGAGAAAGCCAACCGTTACGCCAAATCTGAAGCGCATTCATATATCGATAAAAAGATCAATCTGACTTTACCGGAAAGTGTCAAAAAAGCCGTCAGCGAATTCATCAGCCGTTTTTTTGCCTGCGAAGGCTATCACGACGGTATGCACGGCTTTACCCTGTCCACTTTGCAGATGTTTTACTACCTACTGGTTTATTTTTATTATTGGGAAGCGAAAAAATACGAAAAAGTCGATGATAAAGTATTGATTAAATCCGCCCGCGATTATTTCAAAACCGGTGCCGCCGAAACCGGTTTTTGGATCATACAGAAAAGGTTGACCGGCAAACTCGAGAAGTGGAAAATCAAAATCGTCGTTAAACTGTTGAAGGTATTTAAACTTTAATTTTCTTGCCACTCTCATACTCAAACCTCACCGGATTGCCGAACCGGTACAGGGCGGCATTTTTCGCCCGCATATCCATCGACATAAAAGTCATCGACAAAAACAGGGAAATTTCCGGTTCTTGAGCGGTGATCTGAAAACAATGGGAGACTTGTAAACTAATGCTTTTGCCAGCGGCCACTGGCGTCACCAAAAGTTGGTAAAATTGGTAATTTTCCAGCACTTTGTGAAAACTATTGATCCGATCCGCCCAGGTATATTCAAGTGTCGGTTTGTCCCAGTATTCCTTTTTCAGCCGGACATTAGAGCTGAAACTTAATGGAAAGACGATCGGCATCGGCGGGATAAAAATCTCCGGTTTTTTAATTTTCATTTCGGCGATAAAATTCCGGACATATTGTTCGATTGGCTCAAAATCGGCGTAAAGATCATAAAGCGGCAGGAAAAAATTTTTTTTATCCTGACGCATAATTAACAAATACGTGATATACGCCTGTTTCGGATAGTCGATATTTACGGAAAACATACAGAATATTATACATATAATTGGAGCGCCCTTTACCGGCGAGGGATTTACCAAAAAAACAAGATTACTCGAACGAATCCAGGTCTCGTATAATTTCCCCGGCGTGTATCGTCGGGTTGACATCGTTATAAACTTTTTTTATTTCTCCCGCCGGATCAATAAAATATGTCATCCGCAGCGTCCCCTCAAATTCCCGGCCCATGAATTTTTTCTTTCCCCAAGCATGATAGGTCTCGATCACCGACTTTGTCGCATCACTTAAAATAGGAAAGTTAAAGTGATATTTTTCGGCAAATCTTTTGTGGGAGACAATCGTGTCTTTGGAAACGCCAAGGACGACGACGCCTTTTTTCTGTAGCTCTTTCAGGACATCGCGGAAACCGCACGCTTCTTTGATGCATCCCGGCGTATCGTCTTTGGGATAGAAATACAGGACTACCCATTTCCCCCTGTAATCGGACAGGTAATGAATTTTTCCGTCCTGATCCGGCAACTCAAAATCCGTCGCTTTCATACTATTAATTGTAGTTATCAAGATAAAGATTACGTTATGTTAGAGTAAGAAAATAAACATTAACATTGACTCAATTTTAAACTTGAGCCCATTAGATTGTCACAATCTCAAATATTTTCCCCGGCTGCTTGCCGCCGCGAATCAGTTTCACCCGGCCGGAAACTACCCCGAAGTATCTCGCCAGCAACAGGTTGACCTTCCGGTTTGCCTCTCCCCGCTCCCGCTTTTCCCGAACCTTCACGATAAAAGAATCGGCCGATTTTTTGATGACTGTCTCCTCTTTATCCTCCGCCAGGACTTTGACTTTGATAAGCATAGGTTTTAAAGGTGTAGAATCCATGACAATTTATTTTATCAAAACCTACTTTCTTAAGCGAAATTAAATAAAATTGCTGAATTGTCAGATCATCAGACGACGATCAGAAGCGTTTTGCCCGTCGGGAAGTTTTAACAGTTTTGGCCGATTTTCGGCGGCCCGGCTTAAACCAGCCGAAGTGATCGATCACCAGATAAACGATCGGCAGCAGGCCAACGGAATTGACGACGAGAATGGCAATAAACCAATATTTCTGGTTATTTTTGGATGAACGCCAAAGGCTGAGCCCCTTCCAGGCAAGATCCCAAATAGCAAGGACGGCGAAAAGCCAGGGATATTGGTCAAAAATATTGGCGATGGAAAACATAAAGATATTATACTATTTTCTTTTAGCGAGGAGGTGCAAACCGTAATATAGCGGAAACGGATCTTCTTCCAGCGGTATGAATGGCCATTCGTAATACCAGTTATATTCCTCGATCATTTCGTTAACTTGCGGCAGGTCTTCGTAAAAAGGAACACCATCATGGAGGTAAACGAATTGCTTCAGTGTGTCACAAGGCTCTGTCATACCATTAATAATACAACTTTTTTGGAGAAGTCAAGTAATAAATATTTTCCCGGCTGTAAATTGAAATTTGATGGTGTTATAATGGTACACAAATCCAACTTATGAAAAACGAGAAAATCGTGATTGTCATGCCGGCTTACAATGCCGAGCAAACTCTCTACCAGACGCTTGAGGCCATCTCCAAGGAATACCGCGATCATATCATTCTTGTTGACGACAAAAGCAATGACAATACGGTCCAATTGGCCAGAAAATTAGGTCTGACGGTCATCCGGCATAAAGACAATCTCGGTTACGGCGGCAACCAGAAAACCTGCTATAAGGCGGCTTTGAAAGCCGGCGCCGACGTCATCGTCATGATCCATCCCGATTACCAGTATGCCCCCGAACTGATCGCTCCAATGGTAGCTATGATTCAAACCGGTATCTACGATTGCGTTTTGGGTTCGCGGATTTTAGGCGGCGGGGCACTTAAAGGCGGTATGCCTGTTTACAAGTATATCGGCAACCGCTTCCTGACGGTGACGGAGAATATCGTTACCGGAGGAAAGCTGTCCGAATACCATACCGGCCTGCGCGCTTTCCGGCGGGAAGTACTGGAAACGGTAAAATTCGAAAGCAATTCGAATAATTACGTCTTTGACAACCAGATCCTTCTCCAGATTTTTGCCAAAGGTTTCCGTATCGGCGAGATTAGCTGCCCGACCCGTTATTTTAAGGAGGCCTCCTCCGCCACGTTTATGCGCAGTGTTGTTTACGGTTTCAGCTGTCTTTATTGGGGACTGATGTACGGTTTGGGCCAGTTAAAAATTTATCGCCACCCATTATTATTCGGGTCATTATAATACCGAGCACAGTCGAAATATGAAAAAAACCCTCTACTTAATTTCGGTGATTATCCTCGCCTTTTATTTATTCCAGACATACAAGGTCACTGTCGATTATTCCCAAAGCGACCGCTTTGCCGATGAGAACGATCACATGATCGGCGCTTACTTCATGCTGCAGGGAAAACAGTTGTACCGCGATATCTCCGTCGTTCACCAGCCTTTGGTATATTATTTTGGCGAAATAAGCCAGGTGCTGCGGCCGGCCAACAGTATTTTTCTTTTCGTCAAATATCAGCGGCTGATGATCTGGGTGTACACCGTTTTCTGGAATGCGGTTTTCCTGATTTTTTTCGGGCCGATCGTCCTGCTTTTTGCTTTGATTTTCGAAATCCTCCGTTTCTTTTTTATCGGCAACCTCCTTTTGGCGGAAACGTTATGCGTTTATCCGATGATCTTTATTTTCGGATTAAACATCAAAAAAATGCTGATGGGAAAAAAACTGCAAACATATGAAATCATTGCCTACTCCGCCGCCACTTTCTTATCCGTCTTTTTGTTGCTCCAATTATGGCCGGCAATTTTCTTCTTGAATCTCGCTTTGCTTTGGTTGCACCGAAAACAAATCCGGTTGATTTTATGGCAGATATTACCTTTCGTCATTTTGACGGTCCTTCTATTTACCGCCGTTTCCCTGAAATACTACTTCCAGGAAGTGTTTGTTTATGACTTCCGCTACTATCTGCCCTACATGGATCAGGTCCGTAAAATTCCTGATTTTATCCGGATGCTATTTTTGCCGCTGACCGCCATCCATCCGAATTGGAATAATGCCGAACTGGTAACCGTCTTGTTTTTGCTTATTTATGCCGTTTATGCTTACATCTTCTTGAAGAAGAAAAAATTAATCGCATTTTTATATCTGATATTTTGTCTGGTTTTGACCAATAACCGCGCCACTGCCATAAAATTAAACGACTTCCATCTCCTGCCGTGGCTGGGGATGTATTTTTTTCTACCGGTGCTTTTATTACCGATTCTGCCCAAAAAGTTCCGCAATCCTGGTATCGGGATAGTCATTGCCGTCATCGTCATCGTTAATTTCTTCAATCATTCTCCGTTTCAAAATAAGAAAAACATCATGACGGAAAATGATATCAATTATCATGACATCAATAAATACGGTTTAGCCATAAAAGCGTTGCGCCGCCCGGGCGACCGGCTGATTGCCATCCCCAGCGACAATCTCATTCACTGGGTGTCGGAAACCGGTTTGGCCACTCGGCAAATCGAATATTACGGCTGGCAATACAGCATTCCCGAAGATAAAGCACGACTTATCAATGTCTTTAAAAACCATCCGGCGGAATTTATCGTTAACGGGCAACCGTATAACGATTTGCCGGAATTCATACGCCCCTTCCTTGATGAAAAATATGTCCAGGTCAAAGACCAGGGAAAACCGTCGCGGTTATACATCCTCAAATCCATCCTGCCGCGGATTACCGACAGTCAGTGGCACGATTTTGAGTATTTGCTATTTGCCAAACCGGTATGAAAATAAAGGAAGCGATTATTCTGCCCTTTTCGGGAATAATCGGTAGATCGTGATCGTATCATTGGCATAAATTTTTTCCATTTTTTGGGAACATTTGGCAAACCCGTTCAATTTGGTTAACGACGGAATTTCATAAAGATAATTAACGTGGTTCAAGACAGTGCAATTACCGGCTTGTAATAACTTCAGCCTGTCACGATAATCGATATCCATAAGCCGGATCGGATGTAAAGCGGCAAAATACGTTTGCTTGCCGGTAAAGGCCGAGACATAAGCGGTATCCGCATAATTCGCCAGGGCAAACGGACCGTTGCCCTGATGGAATGATTCGTCGAATAACGGAACCAGAACGATACCCGGCGGCTGATTTTTCAGAAAAGTCAGCGCCGACAATTCCTTTTGCGGCACGTAGGCAGCCCCCGGAAAAACGGCATAACTTTTGACGACATCAACACTGGTCGGGACAGCCAAAATAATAATGATAACCACCAATAATTTCATAATGGTATTTTTTTGTGCCAGTAATTGGTCGGTTAGCTGGGCAATAAAAATGGCCGATAAAAAAATCGCATAATAAAAAAACTGGACGACATTCCACCATTCCGCTTTCTGGACAAGGACACTGCTTAATAGCGTGGCAAAAATAATCGTCAAGAGGACATACCAGCTGAAACTGTCCATTTTTTTCCTGATAATTTTGTATAAAACGTACAATAAGCCGAAAAACCGGACACCGAGGTAGAAAAAAACAAAGGCCGTAAAATTGAACATTTCAATCAGGATCAGTTTCGGACCGATACCTTTTGTTATCAGGAAATACCGGGCGTTAGTCAAAGTCTGAGAATATAAAAGATCCGGTTCTTCGGTTATCGTATGAATCAGGGCAAACGGCGCCACGGTAAAAATGGCACCGGTTTTTGTCGCGGCCAACGGGTCATAAAACACGAACACTGCCAAACCGGCGGCAATCATGGTAACAATTTCGTAAACAAACATTTGCCGGAAGTTCTTTTTGACCAGATGGAAGAAAATAAAAATCGCCGCCAGGAATGAAGTAATGGCTCCCCCATAAAATTTAATGCCCAGATTGATGAAGTTTAAAATTGCCAGCGACAGGACTATTTTTCCGTCTATCTTATTCCGTTTAACGATAATCAGCATCCATAAAAGAATTGGGATGGAAAAAGCGAACTGCAAATTGGACATGGTATGAACGGCGATGGTCGCCAGCTGGCCCGCTGACCCCCAGATGGTTTGATGATGATAAAGCGTCAATAGATAGGAAAACGAGCCGGCAAAATACATAAAAAAAAGGGTGAGCGCCACAAACCGCGGACTGTCTTTGATTTTTCTTGCCAGAGCTATCAATAAACCGGTAAAAACAATAAACCAGACAAGCGGAAAAATCTTAAAATACCAGGTGATGGCCGGAATACCGGTAAAGGTAAAAACATAAAGAATCAGATCGAATAAATAATTGTAACCGGTCATGTTGGCGCCGGCAAACGTCGGTGCCTGAAAGGGAAAATGCCGGAAAGCGATATTAATAATGGCCAGATGCCAAATACCGTCAAAACCATGCACTCCCCAAAAATAGATTCCGCACTGGTTATGAAAACAATACTCGCTGCCGCTGGGAGCAATAATTAACAGATAAAAAAACAGGGCGGGGACTATCAATAAAAGGAGCCGGTGATGTTTTTTGATATAATCAGCTATATGCTTCATGATTCTCTAGCGATAATTGCCGTCGTCTACCATAATTATAATACATTGGGTGATTTTTTCAAAAGTCTTGCCGGCCAAAAAAATAAGAATTTTAAGCTGTTTATCGCCAATTTATCGGAAAACAAAAAAAAACTGGCCGCGCCGGGCGTCCCCTTACAGGTCATTCCCGGCGAAAACCGCGGATATGCTCACGGAGTCAATCTGGGATTAAAAAAAGCTGTTGATGAAGGTTTTTATCAATTTTGCGTTATGAACGACGATACTTACTTTAAGGAAAATTTTGTTGATAACGTTTTAAACTCCATCGCCAATCATCCATCTTCAATCACCGGCGGCAAAATTTATTACGCTCCCGGTTATGAATATCACAAGAACCGTTACCGGAAAAACGAATTCGGCCGTGTCCTCTGGTATGCCGGCGGCGAGGTGAACTGGAACCATGCCCTGACTCCCCACCGTGGCGTGGATGAAGTTGACAAAAGACAATATGATACGCCGGAAAAAACCGATTTCGTCAACGGATGCCTGATGGCTTTTGATAAAAACGTCCTTGATAAAACCGGCTTTTGGGATGAAAAATATTTTTTGTATTTCGAGGATGCCGATTTCTGTGAGCGGGCCAAACGGCAGGGAATCGGCTTATATTACGACCCACAAATCGTCATCTGGCACAAAAATGCCCAGTCGACCGGCGGCCCGGGGTCGGCGATTCACCAGAAATATCAGAAGGCTAATCGGTTACGGTTTGGGTTGAAATACGCTCCTTTACGAACAAAGCTTCATTTATTAAAAAATTACCTTTTACCCCTTTAACCTACGAGGTTGAAATCGGGTTAAAACAGAGCCTTACAATCATTTAATAATATCTTTTTGTAGATTATAATCCATTGACTTCTTTTTTCAC
>JAJYLO010000036.1 GCA_021787635.1 bacterium
ATTGATCCGGCGGGTTAATTATGATTTGGAAATGATAAAAGAGGTCGGTTATGTCAACGGGATTGAAAACTATTCCCGTTATTTTGACGGTCGCCGGCCGGGTGATCCGCCCTACAGTTTACTCAATTATTTTCAGCAAGCCTATGGTGACCGGTGGTTGCTTTTTATCGATGAATCGCACATGACTGTACCGCAGCTGCGGGGCATGTATAACGGTGATTTTTCGCGGAAGAAAACGCTTATCGATTTCGGCTTCCGGTTGAAAGCGGCTTATGACAACCGGCCGTTGAAATTTGACGAGTTTTATCCCGCTCCGAAACATATTGTTTATTTTTCGGCCACGCCGGATGAATGGGAAATGAAAATGGCAAAACAAGTCGTGGAGCAGCTCATCCGACCAACCGGTATCGTTGATCCGAAAATAACGGTCAAACAGGCAAAGCAGGAAGTGTTGGATTTGACCAGAGAGATCGAGAAACACGTTGGCTTAGGCCAAAAAATATTGGTAACAACACTAACGAAGAAAACGGCGGAAGACCTGACCGAATATTTGAAAGAAAAACAAATTCGCGCCACCTATTTACATTCGGATATTCAGACGTTGGAGCGCTCTGATATTCTTGATAATTTACGGAAAAACGAATTCGATGTTCTTATCGGCGTCAACCTGTTGCGGGAAGGACTTGATTTACCGGAAGTAACACTGGTCGCCATTCTTGATGCCGACCGGGAAGGTTTTTTACGATCAAAAACCTCACTCGTGCAGACGATGGGCCGCGCCGCCCGCAACATTTCCGGGGAAATAATTATGTATGGTGATACCATCACCCGGTCAATGAAAACGGCGATTGATGAAATAAGCCGGCGCCGGCAATATCAGGAAAAATATAACCGCGAAAACCGTATTGTACCTAAAAATGTCGCCAAACCGATTCGAAAAAAAATAATCGAAGGCGAAGCGTCATTTTTCAGTTTTGACCGCCCGCAAATCACCATTAATGATTATCTGGATGATATTGATAGCGAATCATTGACTCCATATGACAGAAAAAAAGTTATTAAAAAGCTGGAAAGGGAAATGAAAAAACAAGCCGACGATATGAATTTCGAATTGGCGATAAAAATAAGGGACAAAGTTAATGAATTAAAAAGTTAAGGATATGAACGACAAAATTGTTATTAAGGGTGCCCGCCAGCATAATTTACAAAATATCAGTATCGAAATACCGAAGAATAAATTTGTCGTTATTACCGGTATTTCCGGTTCAGGTAAATCTTCGCTGGCTTTCGATACGCTTTATGCCGAAGGCCAACGACGGTATGTCGAATCGCTTTCCGCTTATGCCCGGCAATTCCTGGGCATTATGGATAAACCGGACATTGACTCCATTGACGGTTTGTCGCCGTCAATCTCCATTGACCAGAAAACCGCCACTCACAACCCGCGGTCGACAGTCGGAACGATCACGGAAATTTATGATTACTTAAGATTGCTTTTTGCTCGGATAGGCCATCCGCATTGCCCCAACTGCGGGACAGAAATCACCAAAATGAGCGTCGACGAGATCGTGAAAAAGATGATTGATGAGATTCTCCGACAAGTTCAGAATGACAAAGTCAAACCAATATTGTTTACTATTTATTCACCTGTCGTTCGGCAGAAGAAGGGTGAATTCAAAGATTTATTTGAGAATTTATTAAGCAAAGGTTTTGCCAAAGTAAACATTGATGGAAAGGAAAAAGATTTACGGCAGGATGAAATCAACCTGATTAAAACCAATAAACATACGATTGATGTCATGGTGGATGCTTTAACCGCCACATTTAAACAGATGAAAGACGAGGTATTTGTCGCCAACCTCCGTTCGCGTCTGGCCAATTCAGCGGAACAGGCCTTAAATTTGGCTGACGGACTGATGATATTCAACAACCATCTGTATTCCGAAAAATTTTCCTGCCCCAACTGTAACATCTCGCTTAGCGAGATCGAACCGCGAATGTTTTCTTTCAATTCACCGCTTGGCGCCTGTGAAAAATGCAAAGGCATCGGTACGATCTTCACGATTGATCCGGATTTATTGCTTAACAAAAATTTAAGCATCGAAGAAGGAGCGATTCTTCCGTTTAACAAGTTTTTTTTCCACGAAACCTGGTATATCCGGCTTTTGAAAACGGCGCTTTCCGATGAAAGAATCGATTTGAATAAACCGGTCGGTAAAATGCCGGTGGAGGAAATCGACATCATTCTCCATGGTACGGATAAAGTCTACCGCGTAACCGGTCGCAACCGCCAGGGGCGAATGACGCAGATTTACGAAAAATTCGACGGTGTCGCGGCCGAACTAGAACGCCGGTATTTTGACAATCAGGGCGGCTATGCCGGATTCGAAATCCAAAAATATATGCGGGAGGAAGTCTGTGACCGTTGCCGTGGCGATAAGCTAAAAAAGGAAATTCTGGCAATTACGATCGACAATCAAAATATTGCTCAATTTTCCCATCAATCCGTCAGTAGCAGCATCGATTACCTGCAAAGCAAATTGCCAGCCAAATTGTCAATATATGAAACACAGATTGCCAAACCGATCCTGAAGGAAATTATTACCCGGTTGACTTTTCTCCAAAATGTCGGCTTATCATATCTGACAATTTCGCGGACGGCCAAGACACTGTCGGGCGGAGAATTGCAGCGGATAAGATTGGCGTCGCAAATTGGGACAGGCCTAAGCGGAGTGCTCTATGTCCTTGATGAACCGTCGATTGGCTTGCATCCGAAGGACGTTTCCGCTCTTATTAC
Organism: bacterium; assembly: GCA_021787635.1. Taxonomy (GTDB): domain Bacteria; phylum Patescibacteriota; class Microgenomatia; order UBA1406; family GWC2-37-13; genus JAJYIQ01. Next base: position 2,798 of record JAJYLO010000036.1, read on the forward strand.
CACGCTTCATAATCTAAAAACGCTTGGTAACACGCTGGTCGTGGTTGAACACGACCGCGAGACAATCGAATCGGCCGATCATATCATCGAGCTCGGGCCCTATGCCGGGAAGAACGGTGGTAAACTGATTTTCTCCGGGACAATCGATGGTATCAGAAAAGATAAGCAATCTTTGACCGGACAGTTTCTTTCCGGCAGAAGGTTCATACGGGCAAACGGCCGTCGTCTCAACCATAATTTTGGAGAAATAATTTTGAAAGGAGCGAAGCAATTTAACCTGAAAGATATCGATATCCGCCTGCCGCTTGGGAACCTCATTGCCGTGACCGGCGTTTCCGGTTCGGGAAAGTCAACATTGGTTACGGAAACGCTTTATCCGGCTTTAAAATATTATCTGGACGGTTATTTCCATGAACGGATAGGCGATTTTAAGCGGCTGGAAGGTTTCCAATACCTGGAAAAGGTTTATCTGGTCGATCAGTCGCCGATCGGACGTACTCCCCGGTCAAATCCGGCCACATACGTTGGTTTTTTTGACGAAATTCGCGATATTTTTGCCAATAGTCTCGATGCCAAAGCCCGCGGTTTTGCCAAAGGCCGGTTTTCCTTCAACGTCAGGGGCGGCCGCTGCGAAAAATGCCAAGGCGCCGGCGTCATTAAAATCGAGATGCAGTTTATGGCCGACGTCTATGTCAAATGTGATGTCTGCGACGGACAGCGCTACAACCAGGAAACCCTGGAGGTTAAACATAAAGGTAAAAATATTTATGAAATTTTGAGAATGACGGTTGATGAAGCCCATGACTTTTTCCAAAATCATCCGCGGATATTCACCAAGTTGCATTTTCTGAAACAAACCGGCCTGGGCTATATCGAACTTGGGCAACCGGCGCCGACATTTTCCGGCGGGGAAGCGCAACGCATCAAACTAGCCAACGAATTATCGCGAAAGGACGGTCGGACCTTGTATATTCTTGACGAACCGACGACCGGATTGCATTTTTATGATATCGAGAAATTATTGTTCACTCTCCATGAACTAGTCAATCGGGGAAATACGGTTGTTGTCATCGAACATAATCTCGACATTATCAAAAACTGCCAGTACATCATCGACCTTGGTCCGGGCGGCGGCGACCGCGGTGGACAGGTAGTATACCAGGGTGAACTTAAAGGAATTCTAAAACAGACACAATCCTATACTGCCCAATACCTGAAGGATGTTTTATAATAATTTAATGGCGAAACGTCTTTTAGTTTTTTTACTGCTAGTTGTTAGTTACTTACTATTACCCAATTCTGTCCATGCGGCCGATTTTCGTAGCGATTATTATGTGACCTATGACCTTTCGCAAAACCAAAATGATCTTAGGGCGCACGTCAATTTCCAAATAAAAATCACCAATCTCCGCTCCGATATATATGTCAGCAAGTTTTCTATCAGTTTTCCCAAAAATTTCCTTATCCATAATTTATCGGCGACCGACGACACCGGTCCGATTATTCCGACTGTCACTACCGAAGATTCCGATACCAAAATCGACCTGGAATTTCGCAAGCCGAATACCGGCCGGGACTCCGTCAATAATTTTTATCTGAATTTTGATCAGGATAATCTTTTTCAGGTGAACGGCAATATCTGGGAAGTGATTCTGCCGACAATCGAAAATAAGGATGACGGCAATTACAGGGTTATTGTAAATTTGCCGGCGGGCAGTAACCGAAAAATATCAATTGCCAAACCGGTTCCGGATTCCGTCACCGAACTTCCCGCCGGCCGTCAAATAATCTGGAACAATCCGCTGACAAAAACCATTTACGCCGTCTTTGGCGATGATCAGATCTATCAGACCGAATTGACCTATCATATCAGCAATCCGAAATTAATACCGGTTATGACGGAAATTGCCTTGCCGCCGGATACGCTTTACCAGAAGATATATCTCCAATCGATAAGCGAAACGCCGGAAAGCGTTTATCGGGATGAGGACGGCAATTTTATGGCGCGTTATTATCTTAATCCGCGGGAAAGTAAAACAATCGATTTGCAGCTTTTTATTAAAACGTTGCCTAAAGCGCGACCGGAAGTAGCGGCATATATAAGGAGGGAGATCGCTAATGAAAAAAAATACCTATTGTCGCCCCAACCATATTGGCAAATCTCCGACAACAATCTTAGCCGCATCAGCAGCCTTAAATCCGCCCGTGATATATATAATTTTGTCACCGGCGACTTAAAATATAACTATAGCCGGTTCAATCAAATTGATAACATCCGTTTGGGGGCAGATGGTGCTTTAAACCATCCCGATCAGGCAGTGTGCGTGGAATTCACCGACCTGTTTATTGCTGCCGCCCGGGAAAAGGGGATCATGTCGCGGGAAATTGAAGGCTATGGCTTTACGCAGGATCCGCAACTGCGACCTTTATCGTTATCATCCGATATCCTCCACTCCTGGCCGGAATACTACAACCCGAAGTCCAAACTATGGATACCGGTCGATCCCACCTGGCAAAATACCTCCGGTATTGATTATTTTTCCTCCTTCGATCTGAACCATATTGTTTTTGCGATCCACGGTAAACGTCCCGATTATCCCCTGCCGGCCGGGATGTATAAATTTGAAAATTCCCACGACATTTTGGTTAAACCAACTACGATTATGCCACCGGAGAAACAGAAGTTGACGCTCGCCGATCCGCACTTTCCGGCAACCATTGCCGATAACCAAAGTTATCAAACAAAATTAATTATTAAAAACGATGGCAATACGTATGCTTGGAATATTCCGATAGCGATAAATGCCGCCAATATAAAATTGAATAAATACCTGATAACAATACCAGTGCTTGCGCCTTATGAGCAAACGGAAATTCCTCTTCAATACAAAGCGGTGGATAAAAACAAGCAGGAAAATGGACAAATCATGATTACTGTTAACGGTAATAGCCTGTTAAGTGCGCCAGTGACGATTATTCCGTATTACTACGATTTATCGCTAAAAATCGCTTCCGTAATTTTGGTGCTGGCAGTCGTCATTATCGTTTTTCGCTTCGTCAGAAACAGCCGGAAGATGGTATAATTTAGCCGGTATGGCCATAAATGTCAAAGACTTACCCAATACCACCGGTGTTTACCTATTCAAAAAAGGCCGGGAAATACTCTACATCGGTAAATCGATCAACATCAAGGCACGGGTAAAAACTCATATTGAAAATGCCGAATTGGACCAGAAGGAAAGGCTGATTGTCGATGGTTCAGACCGGGTGGAAACGATCGTCACCGATTCGGAATTCAAGGCGCTTATTCTGGAATCGAAGCTAATACAAAAATATCATCCGCCGTACAACGTAGTCTGGCGTGATGATAAAAGCTTCCTCTATATTAGAATTTCCGTCAGCGATCCGTATCCGAAAGTTTATCTGTCGCGCCACGAATCTGATGGCCAATCAATGTATTTCGGACCGTTCTCATCAGTGAGAGCAACCGCGCGACTACTTCACGAAATCCGGAAAATCGTGCCTTTTTGCACTCAGAAAAGCCTGAAAGGACCGCCTTGTTTTTATTCGAAGATCGGTTTATGTCATCCGTGTCCCAGCGCAATTGAACATTTAGCCGATAATCATATCAAAAATGAGCAAAAAAAGATTTACCGCAATAATATCCGTCGGTTGATAAGATTCTTAAACGGTGATGTTGACCGAGTAATTACCATTTTAAATAGGGAAATGAAGAAATGCATTCATGATAAAAATTATGAAGAAGCGATACTTTGGCGCAATAAAATTCTCCGGTTGGAACAGCTTGTCTATCGCTATTCTTTCGACTACGAATCGATGCAATATAACCAGTCCGAACAAGCGATTAATGAATTGATACGGATACTGCAACCTTATTTTCCAAGTATACACGGATTAACACGAATAGAATGTTATGACATCAGTAACCTGATACAAAAGCAGGCAACGGCATCAATGGTTGTCTTAAATAACGGCCTTATCAGCCGCAGTGATTACCGGCGGTTCAAAATCAAAAATCAGACACTGCATTCCGACTTCGATATGCTTGCCGATGTCCTCTCTCGCCGTTTTCACTTAAAATGGCCGTCGCCGGATCTGATTGTCGTTGACGGGGGCAAACCACAGGTAAAAACCGCTTTAAGCGTACTGAATAAACTGAATATAAACATACCCATAATCGGTATTGCCAAGCGGCCGGATAGAATCGTTGCCGGCAACGAAACGCTCATGACTGTTAAGCCGGATTACCGGAATCTGGGATTTAATTTAATCCGGCTTATCCGCGATGAATCCCACCGTTTTGCCAGAAAATACCATTTATTGCTAAGAGACAGGGATTTTTTGATATAATCAATTTAATGAAAAAGCTAACCCGGATGGCGATATTTTCTGCTCTGGCATTGTATTTAACCACTCTTTGGAATAAAGGATTTCAAATCGGTAACGAGCCAATAATGATTGTTAAATCAATCATTGTTATCGCGATCCTTTTCTATTTGATTGTTCCAATTACCAAACTAGTCCTTTTGCCTCTCAATATTCTTACAATGGGATTGGTCGGTGTCATTGTCTATTTTTTCTTGTTTTATTTTATCGTTTCGCGCTGGCCGCTTATCATAATAAAAGGCTGGATTTTCCCGGGGCTGACTATTGCCGGTTTGACTGTCCATAAAACAATCATTAGCTATTTTTTTAATGTTATACTATCAGCATTATCGATCAGCATCGTTATCAATTTTCTTGAAGCCTTAATATGAAAAATGTTTTGTTAATTGCCAATATTGTTCTTTCGGTAATTATTGTTGTTCTTATTCTTGTTCAGGGCCGCGGTGCAGGCCTGGGCAGTGCCTGGGGCGGCGGAGGCGAATTTTTCCAGACGAGGCGGGGAATCGAGAAAATCACCTTGCAGTTAACCGTAGCCGCCATAATTTTATTCTTCGTCGTTTCCCTGGTTAACCTGTTTCTCGTGAAATAACAGCATGCTTAGCCCGAAAAAAACTGTTCGTTACTATTACTGGGTCGCTGTTGAATTTACCAAAAAGCACCTCCGATTAATCCTTCTAAGTTTTTTGTTGAGTTTCATTTTTGTCATTGGCATTATTTCCTTATCGCCTTATTTTGCCAATTTCCTGGCCTCCCGACGAGAAGTAATCGGTTTGGTAGGGCAATATAATTTCAATAACTTACCTGATGAAATCCTAAGCAAAATCAGTAATGGCCTGGTTTACATTGATGAAAAAGGGGAAATTATTCCCCTCCTGTCTACCAGTTGGGAAGTAAGAGATAACAACAAAATCTATCGCTTTCACCTGCGCGACGGTTTAACATGGAATGATGGTAAACCTTTTTCCGCTAGCCAAATCGATTATCAGTTCAAAGATGTCCAGACGAAGGCGATCGACGACAAAACCGTTGATTTCATATTGAAAAAACCGCTGGGAATTTTTCCCACTTATTTAAGCAAGGTTCTTATCCGCTATCCATTAATCGGCGTGGCCGGGCTTTACCGGGTAGGCGATGTCAAAACCCAATACGGCAATATTACTGCGATATCGCTTGAGCCGAACAAAAATGATATTCCGGTCATCACTTATAAATTTTACTCCAACGAAAGTGACCTAATCACCGCCTACAAAAAAGGGGAAGTGACGCAAATATCAACGACTAAGAAATCGGTCGCCGACACGTTTTCTAACTGGAAAAATACAAAAGTGGTCAAAGCAATTGATTACACACGGCTGATGACCTTATTTTTTAATTTGAATAACAGCTTTCTAAATAATAAGGATGTCCGTAATGCCATTTCGTCATCGATTGACTTATCGAAGTTTACAGGCGACGGCGAAATCGCCAAGGGGCCGATCCCCCCGACATCCTGGGCTTATAATCCAAACCTGAAGACGCCAATTTTTGATCCGGATACTGCTGCAAAAATCCTGCGCAAATCGGGGTCGCCCAGCGCTTCTACCCAACTGAATCTGATTACCTACTATGATTATTATGATATTGCGACGAAGATCACAAATGAATTAAATGCCGTCGGATTAAAAGTGGTGCTTAATATTATCAACTACGATAAACCGAATAATTTCGATATGCTTTTATCATTCTGGAAATTGCCGCCTGACCCCGATCAGTATTATTTTTGGCATTCTACCCAACAGCAAGGGAATATTTCCAATTACAAAAACGTCAAGGTAGACAAGCTGCTCGAAGATGGCCGCAGTACGATCGTTCTTAAGGATCGGAAAAATATTTATTTCGAATTTCAGAAAGTGCTGCAAGAGGATTCTCCGGCCATCTTTCTTTATTATCCCTTAATTTACACAATTGAACGAAAATAGTATAATAACTACATCGCGCCCGAGTGGCGGAATTGGCATACGCGCAGGACTTAAAATCCTGTGGTGGCAACACCGTGTGGGTCCGAGTCCCACCTTGGGCACTCTTTTTGCCGAAGTAACTCAGCGGTAGAGTAGCTGTTTTGTAAACAGCAAGTCGCGAGTTCGAATCTCGCCTTCGGCTCCAGATCCCATAGTTCAACGGATAGAACGAATCCCTTCTAAGGATTAGATGACAGTTCGATTCTGTCTGGGGTCAC
>JAJYLO010000037.1 GCA_021787635.1 bacterium
TGGTTGAACCCGGTATTACAGTCAGCATATTCGATCCGAGCGATTCAATCTTCGACTGTACCGATTGCTGGGTCGCCTGGCCCAAAGAAACCAGAGCAATGACGCTGCCGATACCGATCACAATTCCCAAAATCGCTAAACCCGTCCGAGTTTTATTTAAAGTCAATGTTGTTAGTCCTTCCAAAAATATTTGTATATAATCCATAGATTATTAAACCGCTCTCTTTATCCGACGTTGCTTGTGATCATTGCCGTCTTTTTGGATACGCCCATCACGAATATACATGATCCTTTTGGCATGTTCGGCAATATCCAGCTCGTGGGTAATCATGACAATTGTATGTCCTTCTTCGTTTAACTGATGAAAAATCGCCATTACTTCTTCCGCTTGAGTGGTCGCAATATTGCCAGTCGGCTCATCGGCTAAAAGAATGGCCGGATTCATGACGAGGGCCCGGGCAATGGCTACACGCTGCTGCTGACCGCCGGATAATTGATTGGATGTATGCTCCATCCGGTCACCCAAACCGACCATTTGCAAATATTTTTTCGCTTTTTCCTCTCTTTCTTCAAGCGGTATACCGGCATACATCATCGGCAACATGACGTTTTTCATCGCCGTCGTCCGCGGTAAAAGATTGTATGCCTGGAAAACAAAACCGATTTTGCGGTTGCGAATGCTGGCTAATTCGTCATCGTCCAGCTGGCCGACATTTTCGCCGTCAAGAATATAGGTGCCGCTTGTTGGCAAATCCAAAGCGCCCAAAATATGCATCAAAGTTGATTTGCCCGATCCGGAAGGACCCATGATCGCCACAAATTCACCTTTATCGATCCGGAAAGTTACATCGGATAATGCCGTTGTCTCTATCGCTTCGGTTTTGTAGATTTTCGATAAATGATCGACTTGGATAATAGCATTATTGTTTTTCATAAAATTGAATTAACCACCGCGACCAATCCGCATAATTCCCCCGCCGCCGCCAAAAGGCGAAGAAGTTGACCGGCTGCTAGAATTACCCGTTCGGGAACTGATACTCGTAACAACAGTGTCACCTTCGGATAAGCCGGAATCAATTTCTGTCTGGGTTGACGATGATAAGCCGGTCGTGACCGGAACCATCGTCAGCTTACCGTTTTTCAGGACGCGGACAAAAGATGAGCTATTCTGCGTCTGCACTGCTGCCGAAGGTACCAGTAATACGTTGTCTTTGATTGCGGTAATAATCGCGGCTGTTGCTGCCATATTGGGCAGGATCGCGCTATCGTCCGTATCCAGTTTGATGACGGTCGGATAATTCGTAACACCGCTGACGACAACACCGGCCGAATCAATACTGATAACATTACCGGTAAAAGTTTTGTCTGGAAAAGCATCGAAAGTAATTGTCGCCTTGTCTCCCAGTTTGATTTTCGGAATGTCAATTTCCGTCAGGTTGACTGAAACCATCGGCAACGCCTGTGTCTTAACGCTGGCGATTTTGGTCGCGCTTTGGGCGGTATTATTACTATTACTCGAAGCGGCAATTACCGATCCAGCCTGCAGCGATAAACCAGCGACTGTTCCCGAAATCGGGGCGTAAATCGTCGGCGACGTTTGTTGATAGGAAAACCAGGCAGAGCTTAATGCCGTCTGCGCCTGATTAACCACATTTTGCTGGTTTTTGTATTTCGATTCCGCCGCCAGCCAATCGTCATCGGCGGTTGTGAATTCCGGTAGTGTCCGGTTAGTGGTATTGGGGGTACCGTCGCCGTTTTGGTATTTGCCGTTGGTGGCCAAATTAAAAAACGTATTCCACTTGCTAAACATATCTGACTGGGTCGTATACATTGCCGTCTGGGCGGCGGCCAGATTATTCTGGGCGGTCTGATAACTAGACAGGGCTTGCTGGGCGTTTTGACGGCCTTGCAGATCAAGGTCAATATCAGCAATTTTATCACCGGTTTTAACCTGATCACCATCTTTGACATAAGTTTTTGAAACCACCCCGGTCGCCAATGTCGAAATGGTCCCGTTATTGGATGTCGATACCTGGCCGCTACCGGTCACAGTGACGACCAATGTCCCTTTTTCCGCTGTCGCTGTCTGATAAGTTGGTTTATTGCTGTTGGTTCCAAAAATTCGGGTAAAACCAAACCAACCGATCACAATGACGACAACGACACTAATGATTTTCGCTTTCAAAGAAAGCTTGTTAAACCGGTTAAAAATATTCATAATCCCGATTATAAAAAAAATAACGGCTGAAAATTAACAGAACGGACGTGACGACAATTTTATCGTAAAAGTTGTCCCTTTTTTCAATTGGCTCTCAACATTTATCATACCATGATGCCAATCTACAATTTTATTAGCAATCGATAATCCCAACCCATAACCGCCGGATTTGGACCGTGATCTGGCCGTATCCGCCCGGTAAAACCGGTCAAAAATATGGGGTAAATCTTTTTCGGCAATCCCGATTCCCTGATCGCTGATAGTAACGATAACCGATCCGTCATTTTTATGGGACCTAACAGTAACCGCCGACGATGGCGCACTATATTTAATAGCGTTATCCAATAAAATAACTAATAAATCAACCAGCCCGTATTTATTACCGAAAACTTTTTCCTCTTCAACCTGAAGATTGATTATAATTTTTTTCTGTTTCGCCATTGGTTCAACTTTTCGGATTGCTTCTCGAACCACTGTCAAAAACGGTAATATCTCCATATTCATGTGGCCATTGGGTTTTTGGTATTGGGTTAACTGAAGTAATCCGTCAGACAAAAGCTGTAACTTATTGACTTCGCCAATGCTGTCGGTAATAAGCGACCGGGCATCTTTAATGGTAAAGTTCTTATCCCGCAACGATACTTCCATTGTTGTTTTTAAGGAAGTAAGCGGTGTCCGAAATTCATGAGAAGCATCGCTGATAAAACGGTTTTGCTCATCGACTATTTCCTTGATTGGCTGCAGGGTTTCTCCGGCTAAAAAATAACCCAAACCACCGGCGAACACAAAAATAACCCCGTTAATCACCACCAGAAAAGTAATTGTTCGCTGCCTGACTTCATTCACCAAACTGGGATTAATAACGATACGAAACTGCGGGCTTAAGAACCCTCTCTCCTGTAAATCCTGCTCGATCCTTACCTGCTGCCGCCCGGCAAACCGGTTCACTTCATGGGTAATGATACCAAAAATGACAATGCTGAAAGCAGTACTGATAAACATTATGATCAGCAAATACCAGGCAGTCAATTTTAAGCGTGCTTTATTAAACATAGTTTAGTTGCCGATTTTATAACCAAATCCGCGGACGGTATGAATAAGCGGTTTCTTGTTTTTGAAAGGCAGGTCGATTTTATTGCGCAGGTTGCGAATGTACACTTCCACCGTATTAGGCAGAATATCGGCGTCATAATCCCAAACATGGGCAATAATCTGATCCTTGGTCAAAATTTTATTGGCATTGCGCATTAAATATTCGAGGAGCGAAAATTCCTTGCTGGAAAGCTGAATCGCTGTCTTTACCCGTTCAATCTGATAGGTTTTTGTATTAAGCTGCAAATCATTAACGATTAAAGTATCGTCAAAAGCGATTTTTGGCCGGCGGTTTATCGCTCGGACCCGGGCCAGTAGTTCTTCAAATGAAAACGGCTTGGTTAAATAGTCATCGGCGCCGGCGTCCAGCCCCACCACCTTATCCTGAATCTGGCCTTTAGCCGTCAACATGAGAATCGGCGTATGGATTTTATTTTTCCGCAGCTCTTTGCAAATCGTGACACCATCCATTTCCGGCAGCATTAGATCAAGAATGATTAAATCGTAATCTTCTGTGGAAGCTAAATCAAAGCCGTCGGGACCGGTATAGACAACATCAGTCGCATAATTCTCCTGCTCCAACCCTTTTTTTATGGCATTGGCAATCCGGTGCTCATCTTCAATAACTAGAATTCTCATGCCTTAATTATAGCCAGGAAACTGAAAAAAAGCTGAAATAGACATTAATCGCTTTTGTAAACCGTGACTGTCATTTTGCCGCTCTTACTCTCTTTTTCTACCACTGTATATTTTAAATTTGCTTTAGACACTGGCCGATTGCCCAACCACCAAAGCAAGTATTCATAATTATCCTTGAATTGATTGGGATAATAATCAAACCGCCCAATTCTTGACAGTTTAAACGGTTGGCCGCGGGCATCATCGATAATGAACCGAGCTGCTTTTAATTGATCGGAGTAAGTAACATATGATCCGACTGGCCGGTCATAAAAAACAAAAAATAAATTAATGGTGGCGATTACCGCTATTACAATTAAAACTGTCAGGCGACCGGCATGACTAGAAGCGATTCGGGAAAAAATCCGGGCGATTAAAATTATCGGCAGGATAAAAATCGGCATAAAATAATGAAACGGCGGATTTTTATGGACGATTAAAACCAGCACACCAAATCCCAACCAGCAAAAAAAAACTTTTTCCCACCGGTTCCGGTTTTTCCCCAAAAAATACCCGCCGATTAAAATTATGACAACCAACCCCAGCCAAAACGGAAAGCGATCGGGGAAAATACTGGCCTTAAAAAAATTCAGCACGTCACTCAATGTTTCATCTGCAACTACCGCATGACTCACTCCGAGTGTTTTTCCCGTAGCAAAATTAAAGACTTTGTAAGGAATCCAAAGAAATAAATCGCGGGTCATGGCAAAATGTTTTTGTCCATCAACCAGTAAAAAAGGAACGTTGGGAACCAAAAAGGCAATCGCGCTGTAAACCGACTCTTTAACCGTCATTTTTTTCCAGTAAACGAATAACCCCAGGAAAAACAGCAGGAGCATTAAAGCCGATGCGTGAAGAGTAGTCATGAAACCAATAACCAAAAATACCGGCCAAATTTTTTTGACCTTATTCCTGGCAATCAGATCTACCAACAGCAACAATAAATAAGTCAGCGGTAAAATATAATTGAAAAAGTCCGGGACATGGTTTAACCACCAATAAGCCGGCGAAATGGCCAATAAAACGGAAGAAATAATTGCCGTTTTCCGGTCGAAGATTTTATTGATGGTAAAATAATTGACGAATACCGTCACCGCACTTGTGATAAACCAGGCGTAAGCGATCGTTAATGGATGAAACCTAGTTGCAGCCAGTATAGGAAAAAATAAATAATAGGGAGTGGCGCTTAACCGCAGCCAAGGATGACTGGTAATAATCCCGTTTAGCAAATATTGATGGCGGGTAAGCCGGATTATTTCCAGATAATGCCGGGCGGTTTCGGCCGTGAATGCATCGATAATAAACGGTAAAGCCATATTAAAACGGTAGGGTCAACGGCATGTCGTTGCCACCGGGTTCTTCTTCCAGGTATTTGTTCCAATCTACTTTAATGGTCATTTTCCCTTTTTCATTCAGATAGTTTATTTCCCGGTTTTTAACGCCGTAATCGAAAAGCTCCTTTGTCAAAAGTACATCGTCGAGACAGTATTTTTTCAGCTCGTCCCATTTTCCTTCTTTATAGTAATCGATCGCCATCAGGCCGTGGCCGGTTTTCTTTTTGCTCAAAGTGGCATAAATTAAATCATTTAATGCCAATCGCCGGCCGATTTTCTCCCGGACATCCACTAAAATATCAAACGCCGAAAAGTACTCCACTTTTCCCGGATAATATCCCTGCAGCACTGCAATATCAAAACTGACAACATTGTAACCGATAATATAGGAGGCGTTTTCCAGATATGGAAACAGTTGGTGAATTTCCTTTTCGGTAAATACTTTTTCCTGATTATCGCCATAATCATAAATGGCGGCGACGGAAATACCAAGTTTCTTTGGATCACTATATTCACGAAAGGTATGCTTTGTCTCCAAATCAAGAACGAGTGGAAATTTTTTCATGGTGTCAATTTACTCTTTTAAGCGACAGTTTTTCGCGGAAGATTTCCATTTCCAGAACCGGCGTCGAGTTGACGGAAAGTTCTGTTTGGAACTGCCGATACAACCCATCAAATATGCGGACAAAAACATTTTTATCTTTGGCCGACAAATGGCTATATTCCTTCTGGAAAAGTTCATCTAATTTACCGAGACTCCAGACCGTTTCCAGTAACTTTTTGTTATTGAGGCCGATTTGAGAGATATCGCCGGATACCGGATGAATTTTAAAATCCATCATTTGCACTTCCTCAAGCATTTGCGGCATAGATGGTTTTTTGTCGATAATTTTCTGGAAATCGTTAATGATTGCCAAAACGTCGCGATTCTGCTTTTTTCTCATGGTGTATAATTATGAAATGATTAAACAAAAATTACAAGACGAACAGTTAGCGGCTCTGAAAGCGGGCGAAAAAAACAAGCTGGCCACTTTACGCTATATTTTAGCACAACTAAAAAATAAAGAAATCGAAAAAAATTCGCCGGCAGGCGGAGAGCTAACTGATGAGGAAATAGTGATCGTTCTGAAAAAAATCGTCAAGGAACTGAAAGAATCAATCGACGCTTTTACCAAAGCCAACAGGCCAGAATTGGTAACAGAATCCCAAGCACAACTCGATATTGTTACTCCATACCTCCCTAAAGATATTTCTGACGAAGAACTAGAAAAAGAGATTAAACGCATTGTTGAATCCAATAAAAACTTACCTGACCCCAAGGCAATCATTGGAATTGCTATGCGAGAGTTAAAAAACAAAGCTGATCCTTCCCGTATTTTAAGCACATTAAATAAAATCTCCGCTTAACTACTTACTACCGAGCTTAATGCTATACTGTGGGTATGAAGCTTCTTAAACAGGTTGTCGTGTTTTTTTTACTGTTATTTCTTTTATCCTCACTCCTGCGTAATATTTTAAGTTACCACGATAAAGTCCAGTTCTATCAGGGTTTCAAGAATAATTACGATCAGGAGAAAAAGGAAAACATTTCTTTACAAACGGAGATCCTGAAGAAAAAAAGTTACAGCGAACTGGAAAAAACCATCCGGGACAAATTAAATCTCCTTCAGCCGGGAGAAATCGCCATCACCATCCCCACCCCCACGCCGGGCGTGCCGTCGATAACACCAACGCCTGCCCCCAACTGGCAGCAGTGGCGGAATGTTTTTTTTAACCACATATGAAAAAAGTACTTAACTTTATGATGGAACCAACACTTCATGACGGCGACCATCTGATTAGGTGATATTGTTGTAATTCATTCTCCTCTTTTTCACGATCGTGATTGAGTTATTTAACCACGATAATATAACAACGATCATGGTCTCATCGTCATGGTGGAAAAATACGTTTTCTTTTAGTATAATTTACCTCATAAATTACGGGGTAGTGTACGGTTGCACAGGAGGCTCATAATCTCCTAGACCAGGTTCAACTCCTGGCTCCGTAACACACATTGTTAAAAAACAAAAATAACTGTACAATTTCTTCCATGGATAAAAATTTCTTGCTTTCCATAATCATACCGGTTTATAACGAAGAAAAAAGTGTCGCTTTTTTATTAGATCGTTTATTACCGGTCATTAAGCTTTATCGCTTCGAAATTATTTTTGTCAACGATGGTTCAAAAGACCGGACGGCGGCAGAAATCAAAAAATGTGCCCAAAAAAACAAACAGATAAAGCTGATTTCCTTCCAGCGCAACTTCGGCCACCAGATGGCCCTCATGGCCGGCTACCAATATTCCATGGGTAATTGCGCCGTTAGCTTGGACGCCGATTTGCAGGACCCCCCGGAAATAATTCCGGCCATGATTGTTAAATGGCAAAAAGGGGCAAAAATCGTTTATGCCAAAAGACAAACCCGTGAAGTCGATAATTTCTTCAAAAAACAAACAGCGCGGTTTTTTTACCGGCTGATTAACTTTTTGTCGGATACGCCGATCCCCAGTGATGTCGCCGATTACCGGCTGCTCGACCGGGAAGTCGTTGACTTTCTCAAACACCTGAAAGAACATGCCCGCTTTCTTCGGGGCTTAGTCGCCTGGGGCAATTATCCGACCAACTATGTTTTTTTCAAACGGGAAAAACGGATTGTCGGCGAAACCCACTATCCTTTTTCCAAGATGTTTAATTTTGCCTTAGACGGCATCACCTCATTCTCGATTAAGCCGTTGCGGATCGCGACTTATTTCGGCTTTACCGTTGCCACTCTCGGATTCATCGGGATTATTTATACCCTTGTCCGTAAATTCTTTTACCCCCAGGACTATATCATCGGCTGGGCCGGCCTGTTTGTTGGTATTATGTTTTTAGGCGGAATACAATTAATAACAATCGGCATTATCGGCGAGTATGTCGGCAAAATTTATCAGGAAGTCCAAAATCGGCCACAGTATTTAATTAAAGAAAAAATTAACATATGAAGAATGTCGGCATTGTTTTCATCGCCACTGGCTTGGCTCTTCTTTTATATGTTGGTTATTATTTTATTCAGGAAAATAATAAAATTGCCTCACCGATTCCCGATGAAAAAGGAGTAAAAGTGATTTTTGTCACCCCCACTTCTTCACAATAAAATCACGGCCCGGGAATGCTAAAATTAAACAGCTTGCACGAGGAACCGACCCCTCCCAGGAAAAGGAAACAAATCGTATTTAAAATCAGATAAGAACCTAAAAACAAAAGAAAGCCGATGATCGCCAGCCGGAATGTTCCCTGGGCTTTTTTGACTTTTTCCGGATTACCAAAAGAGGTCAGATAATTAAAAGCGCCAATGACCAACATTATGAAAAGAACGAGAATAAAAAAAGCGCCGGCCATAAAAAGAATGTTGCCAAAAACCACCTCCAAGCATTTTAAAGTCGGGACACCGTCAACAACGCAACCTACCCAATCTTTCATGATAGAAAGTTATTTAACTAGTTTTTGAAATCTAATCGGTTTGGTAATACCTAGACCGGAGTCGGGCGGGAAGAAAAGCTGTTCGATCAAACCAACAATTGCCAAAACGGCAAAAATAAGGATTACGCCAATCACCGCATTCATAATTTTATCGCGAGCTTTATCGACACTTTCCTTATTACCGCCGGACGTAATCCAGGCAAACGCACCCAAAAGCAGATAAAGCATGGCCATGAGACCGGCAATGATGAAAAACAACCTGATAATAAACGTCAACACATCACCAAATTGAGGAATAGCGAATCCAACCTGTACCGGAGCAACGATGACATCCTGGGCATGAACGGTCAGAAAGCTTAACATATATATGTCAATGAGTATAAATAATTCTTATTACCTTGTCAAGGGCTGCCAAATTTTATCCTTCATGTTAACGGACATCTCAGTTGTCCTTAAGGTTGGACATCTGAAATGTCCGAAGATCCGATCATCAACTAAACTCATCTCATGAATGGAGGTGAGAAAAATGAAACGACCTGTAGAAAAAAAGCACGA
>JAJYLO010000038.1 GCA_021787635.1 bacterium
GGTAATTAGTTGATTTCGTAACCACACAGTTATATATTTAGATTGTGGTTATGCTTAATTCAACTTATCAAAAGCGTCTGACGTCTTTTTACCTCGGAAGAAAGTGTGTTTTCTGCGGAAAACGTACTGTATGTATTACCTCGCGTCATTATGTAAAATGCTTTGCCTGTAAGAAACAAAAGTCAATGAAAAGGCTTCGTGCTGAACTTGCCATTCTTCTCTGTTTTGTTGAACAGCGTCCTGCCTATCAAGTGGCGGTTGAATACGGAGTGAGCTATCAAAAGGTATCCCGTATCTTCCGTACAATTCGGGAACTTCTGTTTCATCAGTGTGAACTGGAGGGACAAAGATTGTCCGGTGAGATTGAGATAGACGAGGCTTACTTTGGAGGAAAAAGGAAAGGGAAAAGAGGAAGAGCCGCTGCCGGTAAATCGGTTGTTCTTGGTCTTCTGGAACGGGATGGGAAGGTATATACCCGTATCGTTCATACCCTTACCGCAGAGAATCTTATGGGTATCATCAGGAAAAAAACACGTAAGGGCAGCGTGTATCACACCGATACGTTCACGAGCTACAATTCACTCCACCAGTTTGGTAAACACAACAAAGTGAACCACAGCAAAACTTTGGTTTCCCATCGTCACAATCACATTAACGGTATTGAAGGATTCTGGAGTTACACCAAACACAAACTTTACAATTATCGGGGAGTATCAAAAGCAAATTTTCCGTTATACTTAAAGGAGATGGAGTACCGATTCAACCACCGGAAAGAAAACATGTTGGAACCTATTATGAAGTTATATTTTGGTTACGTTTCGTACTAATTACCTAAAATTATGAACGACACGATTATTTGTCCTCATTGCAAAAAATCTTTCCCGGTAACTGAAGCTTTGAAGCATCAGATTGAGGATGAAGTAAAATCGAAATTCGAAAAGGAGCAGAAAATGATCATGTGGAAAAAGGCTCTTGCCGCCGCCGAATCGAAGAAAAACGAAGAAACCTCACAGGAAATCAAACTCCTAAAGACCGAACTTGACGAAAAGGACAAAAAGATGGATCAATTTATAAAAAATGAGATGGAAATTAGAAAAGAAAAAATGAGGCTTGAGGAAGAAAAAAAAGAAGTTGAGTTAAAAATGCAGAGGAAACTTGACGAGGAAAGAAAGAAGATCGAGACAGATGCTTTCATGCGAGCGGTGGAGGAAAACAAGTTTAAAGACCTCGAATATAAAAAAAAGGAAGCGGACCTTCTTAAGCAAATCGAAGAACTCAAGCAAAAAGCTACTCAAGGATCACAACAAACCCAGGGGGAAGTATTGGAATTGGAACTGGAAAATATTTTGCAAAAAGAATTTCCTGCGGATGAGATTAAAGAAGTTCCCAAAGGCGTCCGGGGAGCCGATATCGTCCAGGTGGTAAAAAGCCAGTTCGGAAAAACCTGCGGAACGATTATTTGGGAATCGAAAAGAACGAAATCATGGGGTAATGACTGGATTCCCAAATTGCGTAGCGACCAACAAACGGTGAATGCCGAAGTCGCGGTGCTTGTCAGCCATATTCTGCCGGACAACATCAAACACTTCGGTTTATACCAAGGTGTTTGGGTATGTTCGTATGAGGCTTTTCTTGGTTTGACAATGATTCTGCGCGATAGCTTGATAAAGATTGCTGCCGTCAAGTCGTCGGTTATTGGCAAAGACAGCAAACAAGAAATTCTCTGGAATTATTTAACCGGCATGGAATTCAAAAGTCGGATTGATGCGATATACGACGCTTATGGTCAATTGCAGGATGATTTGGAAAGAGAACGGAAATTCTATACCCAAAAATGGGCGCGGCAGGAAAAAAGCATCCGCCGGGTTATCGATAATATTTTGGGAATGAGTGGCGATCTACAAAGTATCGTTGGTAAAGCGCTACCGGAGATAAAAGGGGCGGAGATGTTGCCGGATGAAAATGTAGTTGAAAAAGCCCCATTGTTTGAATAAACATAAATTATGGATGATTTTTTCCATATCGTCAGCCGTGTTATTATCATTGTCCCGATCGCGGTAGTAATCATCGGTTTAATCTTGAAATTCCAGCAAAATCCCGTTATTTCACCACAGACTATTTCCATTTCACCGACCGTCGTTCCTTCTCCTGTCCCTACAGCGGTATCGGTCCAAATTGATCTGACCGGCCCCTGGGTGTGCCAATTTTCTTCACCGGACGCGACCGTATCGGCATTCATTAAAAACAAACAAATCGCTGTCAAAATCCAAAGCAATAAACAAACAAATAATATCGTCCTTAACGGTGATTGCCTGTATCATTATCTTCAGGGCGCTTATTCTGGCGAAAAAACCTGCGGCATTGGGACCTATTTAAATCTGTTGGATAACAATATGTTGAAAAGCATTGTTCCTCAAGGAATACCGTTCGATATGGGCAGTTTAAAAAAGAGTCTTGATTCCTGCCGGAAAGAAGCGATTACCGACGATTCCGTTTTCGCCGTGCCAAAGAATATCTTGTTTAAAAATAAATAAAAAAATGCCCCGGCTACGACCTACTTTCCCCAAATCCGCTTTGGATTGAGTATCATCGGCGCTGACTCGTTTCACTTCCTTGTTCGGGATGGGAAAGGGTGGGGCCAAGTCGCTCGAGTAACCAGGGCAAGTAATAGTATATAATATTTATGCATGGAAAACAATACCCAACAACATCAGGCGCTTCATTCTTACTGTCTATATCCCGAAACTCGTTTCGAAACCCAAGCTGATCAGGAAACGGTGATTCTTACTTTACGCGCTCATCCGATTACGCAAATATATTGGGTGATTAATGCGGTAATTTTTTTTGTATTACTGGTGGTGGTTAATTTTTTGTTTTCCTCATTTCTTACAGTCAACCAAATTTTGTTTATTGATGTTTTTGGCATTGTTTTTATCCTTAGTTATTTATGGTTCAATTTCCTTAATTGGTTTTTTAATGTGGGAATAATAACCAATCAACGGATTGTTGATGTCGGTTTTACCATGATTATTTATAAAGAAGTGACCGCAACCCATCTTGAAAAAGTGGAGGATATTACATCGGAAAGTGGCGGCTATATTCCCTCGCTTTTTGATTATGGCAATGTTTTTGTTCAAACGGCCGGAACGCAAGATAGGATCGAATTTGAAAACATTTTTCATCCGGCACAGGTGGTTAAAATTATTAATGGTTTATTACCGTAATTTATGAATATTGCCCAGATCATTTTATCGTTAAATATCCAGGATATTATTCCGATTGTTTTCAAAACGCTGGCGATAATTTTTTCCGTGTTTTACCTCTTCTATACCATCATTATTTACCGCCAAACCGATGTAATGAATCAGGCGGTCAGGGTGAAAAATAATTTCATTATTTTGACCATTTCCATTTTGCAAATCGGGATAGCGGTATTTTTGGTTATTTGGTCAATATTATTGATTTGATATATGTGGCAGATAGAGAACGCTTTTTACGCCAACGAAAATGATACCGGCTTTACCGGATATCTTTCCGAAGATAATTTATTCCTGATTTTGGCGATTGAAGGAGTAAGTCGTGAGAATGGCCAGGCGATACTACAATCGTTAAGGACAGGTATTTTATCGTCCGCATTCAATTATTTGGCACAGTTTGAACTGAAGTTAACCGAAGTTATTACCGAAAATAATCTGCCGACTAATTTTTCCCTAGCAGCCGGTTATCGGAAAAATAACATTTTATATTTGAAAACCAGCAGTACTGGCAACGTGTTGATTTGCCGCAAGAAGCATCTGGTAAAAATAATCGGTGGGGAAAAAACCGCATCCGGTTACGTCGAAAATGATGATTTATTTATTTTTACCACCGATAATTTTATTGAGGCGGCCGGCGGAGAAAACGGTTTGCACAAAGAATTAGGCAATCGGCTACCAAAAGAAATCATTGAGAAGATTACACCAAAATTATCGGGGGTGAAAAGTAACCAGAAAGCCGCATTGTTCATTAAATTCCTGCTGGTGGAATTTGCCCGGCCGGCCAATCCAATCACCCATTCCCGTAACGGGGCAGATTTACACGATATTTTTTTTAGTAAACTGCATTCCGCCTATTTATTTTTGCAAGGGGAACAGGCCGGTGCACCGCGAAAAAAAAGAGCACTGACTTTTATTATTGTTGGAATAATTTTCCTGATATTTTTGTGGAGTGTTGTTTTTGGTTATCAAAGAAGGAAAAATGCCGACATTCAAAGCCGATTAAATGCCGCTAAAGAATCGGTTAATCAGAAATTAAGCCAGGCCGACGATGCCTCATATCTTAGTATTCCGCGGGCAATATCGCTTATTAATGAAGCCAAGGATGATGTTGATAATTTACGAAAGGAAATTGGCAACCGACCGGAAGTGGCGGCAATCGATAAAATGATAGGTGACGAGGAGAATAAAATTCTCAAAGTGCAGGAGAAACCGGTAGATGAATTTTTCGATCTAACAGTCGATAATCCCCAAGCAAAAGGAATAAGGCTTTATCTGGATGGCGACAGCGCTATTATTTTGGATAACGGGCAAAAAACAGTGTATATTCTTTCATTGACCAAAAAATCGCTGAATAAATACTCTTTTGGCGAGTTACAAAATGCTACGATGATTGCTTCCGACCAAAGCAACCCGCTTTTTTATGTAGAGGGCGCCGGTATCTACAAAATTGACGATCAGGGAAAATTATCAAAAGTTATCGACGCCGACAGTAACTGGGGGAATATTCAGTCAATGATTGCTTTTAACGGTAATTTATATCTGCTTGATCCGTCAAAAGACACCATTGACAAATATGTCGGAACCGGTATGGGTTATGCCACCAGAAGCGCCTATTTCCAGGGCGGAGAAAACGGTTTGACTGGTGCCAACTCCATGGCAATTGATTCATCGGTCTACGTCGGATTTCCTGACCATATTTTCAAGTTTACCGCCGGCAGTCAGGATGATTTCAAAACAGAGTTTCCTGATCCTCAAATCAACATCAAAAAAATATTTACCGATAAAAATGTCGATAAAGTTTATGCCTGGGATAAAACTCGAGGGTCAATTTACGTCCTTAGCAAAGACGGCACTTATAGCCAGGAAATCAATTCGCCGGTGCTCAAACAGTCGAACGACTTTGTAGTTTATGACAACGACGCCTACATTTTAGCCGGCGCGAAAATTTATAAGATGAGTATGAACTGAACTTATTTCGTAAAGTCTTTTTGTTCTTTCATTAAAGAAGAAACGTAAACGGCCGGGATTTGGTAATATTTTTTATCGCCGGAAATTGACAGATAATAATTATCCTTGTCTTTTTCGTAAAATGTGGCTGTTTTTCCGTCGACGGTGATCGTCAATGATGCCGTCATTGAGGAGTCGACGGGATTTTTCAAAAAAATATCGGTGCTTTTAAGCGTTTTTAAATCATTGATATAATAGTCGGCTTGTTCCCTTTGTGCGTCAACGTTATTTACTTTCCATTGGTCGTTGTTTTTGACCAAAACGGTTTCCTTACCGGAATAATCTATTTTTATGTTTTTTACTTTATTTTCATCGTCGACCAGATGGGTTGATAAATCACGATAATCGGCGGGAATCAAAATATCATCTAAGTTGCCAGCGGTAAACACCGCATTGCTTTTGCCTATCCGGACATAATATTGATTGGAAGCGTTACTGTCGCCAAGATAAAGGATATAATCGTTTTTACCGTGAAGAGTAATTGCCTGTTTGCCAATACCGAAGT
The DNA here is from genome assembly GCA_021787635.1 of bacterium. GTDB lineage: Bacteria > Patescibacteriota > Microgenomatia > UBA1406 > GWC2-37-13 > JAJYIQ01. The sequence continues at coordinate 5,770 of JAJYLO010000038.1, forward strand.
CGGCCCGGTTATTTTTATTGTCGGATACGATTCCTCGTATTTTCAGAGTTTCCAAGCTGTTAATGATTGAGTTGATTCGATCACCATCGGCAGCGAAATTTTCGCCGTCTTTTTTGACAAACCACCGGCTGTTTATTTTTTTTAGAAATATTGTGTCGTTGGTTTCCTGAACATCGATTGCTGTGATATTGTCCCGGTTTAATTTCGGGAAAGCCAGCTGGCTATTGGCGTTAGTCAAAGCAGGTAATTTGCTTTTGAAAAAAATAGCCGCTGCCAAAAGACAAATGCTAACCAGTAAAACGCGCAGTCTTTGTGTATTTCTTTCCATAAAAGTATAATATTATAAAGCAAATGAGCAAAAATGATCAACACTTAATATCGGGTATTATCCACCGGGATGAAAAGGTGCTTCTTGATTTTTACAGGCAGTATAATCCATTTATTCTTCGGTTTGTCCGCCGGCAATTAAACGATCTGGGAATAGCGGAGGAAGTGACGCAAGATGTATTCTTGGATTTTATTGAAAAAGTTCGCGACTTTCATGGACAAAGTTCGATTAAAACCTATCTCTTTTCTATCGCCAGGAACAAAGTGGTGGATGTCATCAGGAAAAAGAAATTAAAAAAGATTCTTTTTTCCGCCCTGCCGTCATATGTTGTTGAAGGATTGAAAATAATTTTGATTGATGATGAATTGGAAAAAAAAGAACTGGCCAGCAAGATCAAGAGGGTGCTGGAGAAATTGCCGAATGATTACCGACTGGTTTTAAGACTCAAATATATTGAAGGGGAAAAAGTAGTGGACATCGCCCAGAAATTAGCATTGGGGTTTAAGGCAACAGAAAGCTTGATTTATCGGGCCAGAAAAGCATTCGTCAAAATTTATGAAAGCAGCTGAATTGAAATTAAAAAGGAAAATGCGTGAAGTGTACTTTGTCGAACCGAATAATCTCGGAGCGGATTTTATAACTAGAGTTTATAAAGAACTGACTGCCCCTTTAAAAACAATGCCTCTTATATTTATTATTCCATTATCAATTATCATCGGATTTTTTGCATATTTAATATTAAATCAGCTAATAGTGAAATTAGCGACTTTATTGCAGTATGGTTTCTGATTTAATTGCTTCTTTCATCTTAGTTATAAGAAATTTTTTTTTACTAATCTTTCGGCCTTATAAAACGATGCGGAAGATTAGCCGGGAAAATGATTACTGGCAAATAGCATGGATAATGTTATTAATATGGGCATATTTTAAATTTGTTTATTACGTTAAAAACGTATCTTACCCGGCGACATTCATCTTTATTGTTTTCTTAATTCAATTTGCGTTAACCATTTTATTTTTTCATATATTTACTTCTTTCTCATCAAAAGAATCTTCATTGAAAAGTTTTACATTTACCATGGTTTATTCATTGTTCCCGACTTTCATCTGGTTTTTGGCCAATTCAATTTTGTATCTAATATTACCGCCGCCCCGAACAAATTCAGTGTCGGGGATTACTTTCAGCATTGTTTTTATAAGCTTTTCTGTTGCCATCCTCATCTGGAAAATTATTTTGACTTATCTGGCTGTCCGGTTCTCGTCAAAATTGCCGTTTTACCGGATAGTATATGCAATGATTTTGTATCTTTGCGTCTTATCTCCTTATATTATTGTTCTTTATAAGCTCAAGCTCTTTCGGGTGCCGTTTATTTGAGTAAATGATTTTTATTTAGTTATCGACTAATAAATTCATGAACCTACGGAATTTTAGTGGGGTACAAGAAAGACGGCAATTTTTGGAAAAAAAACTGGCCATTAAATTGGAAGAGATTGCTAAAATCGGTTATAACGGCAACGAAGTTTATTGCGAAAATTTAATTGGTGGCACTACCTTGCCTCTTGGCGTGGCTGGTCCATTAAACGGCCATTTTATCCCGCTGGCAACAACAGAAGGCGTATTGGTGGCTTCGGTCAATCGTGGTTGCAAAGCAATTAAATTGTCCGACGGCGCCGAAATAGCAGTCGAAACGGTAGGGACGACCAGAGGGCCGGTTTTTAAAACAGCCGGAATTAAGGAAAGCTTAAAATTCAAGCAATGGCTGGATGATAATTTTGACAATTTGAAAAAAAAGGCGGAAAAAACTTCATTTCATCTAAGATTAAAAAAACTAGGAACAAGAATTACCGGCCAGTATGTTTATGTCCGTTTTTATTACGATACGGCTGAAGCAATGGGAATGAATATGGCGACAATCGCGACCGATGCCATTAACAAATTGATCGAAACAAAAACAGGTATAAAATGTTTGGCGGTAAGCGGCAATTTTTGCATTGATAAAAAACCGGCCTGGTTGAATTTCATTTCCGGCCGGGGAAGGCGTGTTTGGGCCGAGGCAGTTATAAAAAGGCAGGCGATTGAATCTGTTTTAAAAACAACGGCCAAAAAAATATATCAGTTATGGCTGGCGAAGTGCTTGATTGGGTCGGCAATGAGTGGTTCGTTGGGATTCAACGGCCATTATGCCAATATTGTGGCCGCATTTTTTGCGGCAACCGGACAGGATTTGGCTCATGTGGTGGAAGGCAGTCAAGGAATAACTGTTACCGAATTGTTAGATAACGGCGACTTGTATTTTTCAGTTTATTTACCGTCGGTAATGTTGGGGACGGTTGGCGGCGGGACGAAGCTCAAAATCAAAAAAGAAGCAATTGCCATTACAGCGGTAAAAAATACCGATGAACTGGCGAAAGTATTGGGCGGGGCAGTACTGGCGGGGGAACTGTCGTTATTAGCGTCGTTAAGTGAAGGCAGTTTGGCGAAGGCGCATAAAAAATTAGGGAGATGATAATTAAAAATTAAATATGATTGGTATCGTTTCCTACGGTTTTTACATTCCGAAATACCGGATAACGGTTAAGGATTTAGCCCGGACGTGGGGCAAGGATCCGGAACAGGTCAAAAAATCGTTATCGATCAACGAAAAAGCAGTTGCATATACCGACGAGGATTCGCTGACGATGGCGTATGAGTCGGCAGCAATGATGTTTGGTGGAATCAATGTTGATAAACGACAAATCCGGGCGGTTTTTTTCGGATCGGAAACGCCGCCTTATGTCGTTAATCCGACGGCAACAATTCTGGCGGAATTTTTGGGAATAGAAGGCAATTATTT
>JAJYLO010000039.1 GCA_021787635.1 bacterium
TTATCGGCATAATTACGTTTATTATCCTTCTGCCGATTACGGAAGCCGGCCGCCCGGAAACAAAAAAAATTGATCCGCCGGAGCAAAAAAAACGGAACAATTTTGACCGCATCTGGAAGTTCTCCGTTGCCGGTCTGATAAACGGGTTCGGGTTGGGTTTTATCGGTGGCATTCTGCCGTATTGGCTTTACCTTCGCTTTGGCGTTTCTCCCGCCGCCATTGGCCCCGTCATTGGTATCGGCTCGCTTCTAACTGCTTTCTTTTCCCTGGGAGCAGTCCCTCTATCAAGGCGCTTTGGGGATATCAATGTCATTTCTGCCTCGCGCGTTGCCGCTGCCGTTTTCACTTTTTCTTTAGCATTTGCCCCGACTTATCCGATCGCGGCGCTTTTGGTCATTCTTCGAATGTCAAGCGCGATGTCGGCCATGCCAATCCGCCAGTCCTACATGATGGGAATTATTGACGCCGATGTTCGCGGGACAGCGGCTGGTATCGGTGGTGTGTCCCGCCGGTTGCCGGCGGCCATTTCCCCGGTAATTACCGGGTACTGGCTCAACATGAGTGAATTGGAACTGCCTTTTTTCGCCAGCGCCCTTTTCATGGCGGCAAATGCGGTACTCTACTTTTTTTGGTTCCACAAAATAAAACCGGAAGACACGATTTAATTACTTTTTTATTATTAAGTTGGCGTCGGGGTATTGGTTGGCGTCAAAGTTGCAGTCGGCGTAGCCGTCGGTGTTTCGGTAGTTGCTGGTGTCGAGGCTGCAGTTGGCGCCACGTATTTTTTTCCGCCGGTAGTAATGATGACGTCATAGGAATTTGTGTCGTCAAGCGGCGCCGAATCGACGGAAACATTGTTAAAGGTTGAGCTTAAGGCATTTTTTATATCGTCCACTATCCCCGTAAATCCGCTTTTGGTAGCCACAGTAGTGGCGGAATGATCGTAGTCGCTGGCGTTATCGGCCTGAATATTGTTGGGATTAAAGCCGGCCTTTGTCAGATCGGTAATAACCGAGGCTGCTTGGCCGGGCATACCGGTACCGTTTAATACCTGGATTTTAACTGATTGTTTATCGATTTGGGGAGTAGGTGAGGGTATCGGTGTTGTTTCTTTAGTCGCTGTCCCGGTGACAGTTGCCTGCGTTTGATTATTTTGCTTTCGGCTACGAATCAGGATAAAACCGGCCACGGCAACAATAATTAGTATCGTAATGATAACAACGAGCATCGAGGAATTTTTCTTTTTTTTGGACATATTACCAATGTTTCCGGTGACAGGTTGATTGGCAAAAGAAGGAATCTGATTATCCATAGATAATATAGTATATCATTATATACTATCTTTTCAAATTCACTTCTGTTCCGGCTGGTCCGCCTCCGATGATCGTACAATCAAATAGTTCCATAAGTTTTTTAGTATAAGAAGGCGAAGTGAAATTCAGGTAGAATAAAAGTAAAATACGGTAAGAAGTTAGTGCTTCCGGGCGGCTAAGTTAAAATAATAAAAATATTTATTCCAACCGGCATCGGTCGAATGATAAACGTTATTGCCGGCGAAATAGTCAACGAGCATTTCCCGGACATAGAGAATTTCTTTGAGTGAATTTTTGTTTTTCAGGTCATCGACCGTAAAATCGATCAATTCCAATGCCCGGTAAAAAGCATTTTTGCTTATTTCCCCATTTCGGGAGCGCCAATTGATGGCCCGGCCGACTTCGGCGCCGATATTGGCCATTTGTTCGCAAATAGACAATCGGTTCCACCGTCCGACCAATTCTTTGTGAAAAATATTTTGTTTGCTATTTGCTAACATGAAATGTTATGTTGTAACCAATTTATTTACTATATCAATTATTTTCTTTCTTAAATTTTTGTCATCCACTCCGCGGGAAAAATTGTTCTGCCTTGGCCGAAGATTGATGACTGAATCGAATTCAATAAAATTATCGCCTTTTTGTTCCGGGTAAAGATTGATGCCCCACAAATCATCCTGTTTTGATCCGCGGTCAAGCAAGAATTTTTCTTCATCGGCGTGCATAGCGGCGTCGACCACCATACTACCTTTTTTGATATCGATGACTGCTTTTACCAGATTACCAAACACCCGTTCGGATAATTGTTTGAGTTCTGTCAACGTTATCTTTTTATCCACCAGTTGCATAGGTTAATTATATCAGTGAGTTTTATGTTTTTTATAGATTTCCGGAAACGGTTTGTCGCGCAGCACTTTTTGCATAGCGTATTCGTCGGAGCCGTACCACGATTTGCGAAAAGTGCCGATAAATTCATACCCCTTTTTTTTGTAAAAATCGATATTTTTCCGGGTTTCGGTATAAAAATATAAATAATGATATTTATTTTCCAGCGCCCATTTTTCGCCGGCGGAAAGAAGGGCAGTACCGATACCTCGACTGCGAAATTTCCTTTTGACGATCAGCCAGTCGAGAAAAGCGGCGCCGCCGAAATCGCCTTTTATACCCAATACTCCGACCAGTTCGTCACCGACAAATCCCCCTAAAACAACATTACCTTTTTTAGCGATTAATTGCCGATAAAATCTTCGTCCAAAACGTCTAATATATATTTGGCGAATTTTTTCATCATACATAGTAAAGTCTTCCCTGATACCTCTATGAACGATGGCGCAAATTGTCGGCAATTCGTTTAATGTCAGCGGGTGGATTGAATAATCCATAAAATATCATTATTATAATATTATGTGTCCGGTCTGTATCTTGACCATTGGCGGAGGAATCATCATTGCCCGAGAATTGGGGTGGGCGAGTCTGGCGATTTTTATACTGACGGTTTTGGTGACCGTGAAAATATTAAAAGAACAGGAGAAAAAACCGGTAAAAGCTAAGGATGGGGATATGTTCGGCGAGTTCAACACCGTTATCAAAAAGATTCTTCATTGCTGCGGAAAATAATAGCGATTAGTTACTATCTGTTTTTTTATGACAGTAATACGCCGCCGTCGACCACTATTTGCGACCCGGTCATATAGGAAGACATTTCTGAAGCTAAAAACAAGACAGCTTTGCCGATATCGTCCGGTTCGCCCATCCGGTGCATCGGGATTTTTCCTAAAAATGATTCCATCATTTTTTGCATATCCACACCTTGCGGCATCGGAGCGGCCGATTGTAGTTTTTTTGTTCCATCGGTGAGAATTCCGCCGGGAGCGACAGCATTGACCCAGATTTTGTGCGGCGCCAGCTCCAGGGCGATGTTTTTGGTAAATCCCCAGACTCCGTGTTTGGAGGCGTCATAATGGGCGAGGCCGACCGATGACGGATGAAGAGCATCGATCGATGTAATATTGATTATTTTGCCGCCTTTGTTTTGTTTGATCATTTGTTCGGAAACATATTTGACCGTCAAAAATACTCCTTTCAGGTTGACCGATAAAACCCTGTCAAAATCGGCGAGTGTCATCAGATGGACAGGGAGCGACGGATAAATGCCGGCATTATTGACGAGAATATCGATCGATCCGAATTCCTTCACTGTTTCCGTGACCATATTTTGCACGTCTCCCTCGACGGAAACATCGGTTTTCACCGCTTTGACATGCCAGCCATTGGCGCAAAATTCAGTGACAACTTTGACGGCTTCGTCATAGGTTCGGTTGGCAATAACAACATTGGCGCCAGCCTCTGCCAAACGATAAGTAACACCATGACCGATACCTAATGCACCGCCAGTGACAATCGCCGTTTTGCCGTTTAAATCTAGAAGTTTACTGACAGGGATCATAGATCAAAAATATCAATTTTCATGATTGAAGTCAAGGGATAATCCTGATAAGATGAATTATGACCCTGACGGAATTGTCTTATTACAGCCGGAAATCATTGCCGTTTGTGATCGTCTTTTTTCTTCTTCTATTGATATTTTTCTATGCGATAAAACTGCTTTTCATGTATCTTTTTTCGCTTAGTCCTAAAACAGTTTATACCAATCCGATTTTCGGAAAAATCCAGATTCCCCAAATAAAAAATGCTAGTAACAGCGCCGGTTTCAATTTTACCCTCGATACGATAGAGGGAACACCGATTACTGCCTCCGATACAGCTAAAGTTTATTTTCTGCCGCCGACAGCCGCCAAATTTGGCTACAGCGAAAAAATCTATCTTATGGCCAAGACTTTCGGTTTTGATACGACCATCGTAAAATATAAGTTAAATGATGTTGAAGCGGTATTTAAGGATCTAAAACAAAAACTGACGGTCGACATCACCAATTTTAATTTTCATTATGATTATAATTTCCGCCAAGACACCAATCTTTTTACCGGTGCCACTATCCCCAGTCAGGACACGATTCAGAACAAGGCAATTGATTTTTTGACGTCGGTCGGCCGTTATCCGGATGAACTGGCAAAGGGGAAAACTAATATTACTTACATGCATTACGACACAGTAACACGTCAACTCACCAATACCGACCGGCCGGTTGATGCCAATGTTGTTGAGATTGACTTTTTCCGCCCGGATATCGATGGTACGGCGGTCGTCACTCCGGGATTTCCTTCCAGTCAAAATTATGTGGTAATGGTTTTTCATGATGAAGATTTTAAAGTGGTCAGAGCGCAGATAAAATTTTTCGAAAAATCAGATGCGCAGATTGGTGTTTATCCCTTAAAAACCGGCGACGCTGCCTGGAAAGCACTGCAGGATGGTCAAGGAATTGTCATGGCGCCGGCCGATGCTCAGAAAAACGTCACTATTAAAACTATGTTTCTTGGTTATTTTGATCCGGATATTTATCAAAGCTATTTGCAGCCGGTATTTGTCTTTGTCGGAGAAAATAACTTCGTGGCGTATGTACCGGCCGTAGCGAATGAGTACTTGACTGGCGAGTAGGCAGCAGTTATTGGCTAATAGATGGTAGATAAGGGAATATTCCCTAACTATTAACTACCAGCTACGAACTTTAATTCATATATCCGACATTCTCCTCAATCCAGTTAATGAGATTTTTAGTGTCGCCAAATCGGTGGTCGCTTTTGAGGATAACGATAATGAATTGGTGGCCGTTTTTTTTATAAAAACTGACCAGGTTTTCGCCGGCATTTTCGGTATAACCGGTTTTTAAACCGCCGACTCCCTGGATTTCGCCCAATAATTCGTTGACGGTCGTCAATTGGTGAAATATTTTAAAATCAACGTCAGAAATGGTGATTTCCTTGGTGGAAACGATTTTACTTAAATAAGGATTATTCAAAAGCGCCCGGGCAGCCAGGGCGAGGTCAAACGGGGTTGTTAGTTGAGAAGGGTCGTCCAACCCTGCCGGATTGGTAAAATGGGAATCTTTCATCCCCAAGTCTTGCGCCTTTTTGTTCATCAGGGCGATAAATTTATCAAAACCATAATTGTCGGCCAGGGCGTAGGCGGCATCATTACCCGAATGGACAAGCATGCCGTATAAAAGGTTTTCTACCGTAATCCGTTCCCCAGGGATAAGGCCCATCAGCTGGCCTTCCTCATGTGGTTGTTTGACCGTAATGATATCGTCCGGCTTATAAACGTCGTAGGTGACCAGGGCGGTAATGATTTTTGTCGTTGATGCCGGATATAATTTCATGTGTTCATTTTTTTGAAATACCGGCGTAAACGTCGGCAAATCAATAATATAGGCGCCAACGGCGGTAATATCCGGATCGATAAAAGATTTAATATAAGGAACAGGATCGGTTTTCAGCAGCGGTTTTTTTTCCTGTTTATTGAACAGGCTGCGGTTGTAGGCGAAAATATGGAAATAATACGAATCGCCGGGATAAAAAAGGAAGAGGAGAGTGTAGAAAGAGAATAATGCTATAAATTTCCAACGCATAAGTTATGCAATATTTGTTTATTTATTAATTTTGATACCCAATTCTTTCAGTTGTTTCGGTCGAGCCGCGGAAGGCGCGTTCATGACAGCCGTTTTGCCGCCAGCGGTCATCGGGAAAGGAATGACTTCGCGAAGCGATTTCTCACCCGTCAGACAAGTTAGCAATCGGTCAATTCCCGGAGCAATACCACCATGCGGCGGCGCACCGTAGGAAAATGCTTCCAGCATATGGCCGAATTGTTCCCGGATTTGTTCCTTGCTATAACCCATAATTTCGAAAACAGTTTCCAGAACATTCGCTTCATGACTGCGGATGCTGCCGCCTCCGACTTCGTAGCCGTTACACACCAAATCATACTGGGTTGTTAGGATTTCACCAATATTTTCTTTTTTCAACAATTGTTCTTTAAATTCCGGCTTTGCCGCGGAAAACGGGTTGTGGGTAAAAGTCCAGCCGCCTTCGGGCGTTTTTTCAAAAAAGGGAAAATCCACTACCCAGGCAAACGCCTGGATATTTTGTTTTTTTTCATCCTCGGTCCGTAGATCGAATTTATCGGCGCCGAATTTTTTCATCGCCTCCTCATAGGTAAAGACCGGAAACGGCTTCTTTTGAATTTTCGCTTCCATTTTTTCAAAAACATCGATCATTAAAGCTTCGGTAATCGCCATGACATCTTCCCGTTGGACAAAACTCATTTCCATATCAAGCTGTGTAAATTCGCCATAGGCCCGGTCGGCCCGCGGGTCCTCATCACGAAAGCAACGGGCTATTTGAAAATAGCGTTCGAACCCGGCTACCATCAATAGTTGCTTATACTGCTGGGGTGATTGCGGGAGAGCATAGAAATTTCCCGGTTGCAGACGGGAGGGGACGAGAAAATCGCGGGCTCCCTCCGGCGTGGATTCGGTTAAAATCGGCGTTTCGATTTCGATGAATTTCTTCGCAAACAGAAATTCGCGGATGAACTGGATAAATTGCGAACGAATGACAATATTGTTTGTCAACCGTCTCCGGCGCAAATCCAGATAGCGGTATTTCTGGCGGATTTCCTCATCAATTTCATAGCCGGCAGTATTAATCGGCATCGGCGGCGTTTTGGATTTCCCCAAAATTTTAAAATCCTTGATTTCTACCTCAACTGTCCCGGTTTTGATTTTCGGATTGACAAGCTTATCTGGCCGTTTCTTCACCAGTCCTTTAATATAAACAACATCTTCCGTCGAAATATTTGTTAACTTTTCATCGCCGACCACCTGAACGACGCCGCTCCGATCGCGCAAGTCAAGGAAAATGATTTTTTTGTGATTCCTGATGCTGTCGACCCAACCGTAAAGTTTCACTTCCTGTCCGACTTTGTCGACAGTCTGATCGATAAAAAGTGTTTTCATTCTTCTATTATATCAACCCGTGTATCATGCAAGCAAGGCATTTCGGGCAGGTGAAATAATGGAATAATCGTGTAATATTGTTGACAGAATTATATGATCCAGTATGCTATTATATGACAAATATGAAAAGCGCCTTATATCAAATTATCAATTGCTACTTCCTCGTCCTCATTAGGAGGATCGCGGAGGTGGGGTGAAGAAAGTAGCGCGAAAAAAGTTAAAAATCACCCCGCCACAAGCGGGGTTTTTTAGTAAATATGGAAAAAATGAGTAATGGTCATTTGCAATTAAACTGTCGGGAATCGGCGATTTTAATTAGTGCCACTGAAGAACTGGCACAGAAATTCGAACTTTACAGACCAGATACCTGCGTGGATATTAAACAGGGGAAAAAATTCATTACTTTAGCCAGTCCAACATTTAACAGAGTATCCGCAGAAATGGACAGTTACGACTTTAATGCTTTTTCCGAATATTTAGAAGAATTAAAAAAAGCTTATGCTCTTTTAACCAATCCTCACATCGGAAGAAAAGATGTTAGCGTGTTAGAGCCAGCCGCCTATAACGCTTTAATAGCCGCTTCACGAATGGCTGATTTATCCACATCACCGTTAACGCTGTTTTTACCGTTGGGAGTTGTTATAGAACAAGGTACTGTTCAAAGTTTACCGTCTATTGATTTACAAACTTCCAAGCTACCATTTGTTACGGTCTGCTGGTTTCCTCCTAAAACAGAGCAGTTGTCGCATATAGTGGATAAAGATGGTTGGATAATACATATCCCTACCAGAATTGAATCTCCTTCGGGAAAATGGCGCCGTTATGGATTTACCTTTTATGAACCAAAAAATAATCGAATAAACAACTATGTCTAAAAACATAAATTTTCAGGCGTTAAAAGGCAAGAGCGAAAAACAGGCTTTAAAATGGTTCAGAGAAAACGGAATGAATGAAGCGCCCGATTGGTGGTTTGATCCAATAAAAAGGATGGAAATATTAGAACAAGATTTAAACGGCTTTACTGCAGATTCTATTATTGACGGTCATTTAGCTCAATTTGATTTAGCTTATGGTGATGAGGATCATCTCGGAAGTAGAGCTAGGGCCGTCGGTGATTTGAGAAATGTTGACGGACAAGGGTTATGCGGCGAAGAGGCATGGAGAAAACAAATAAGAGAAGGTGGCGGCAATCACGGTGGAAGCAGAAAATAGATTACTTTTCCTCTCGCCCTTTCGCTGCCGTTCCAGCGGTCGAGCTGCAAATTATATATGACATCGGTTACCTGGCCCGGGGAAAGCTTCATAAATAAATCAGGATTATAAAAAGAGACCAGTTCGAGCGGGAATGAGTTTTCCTCCGTATCTTTAACGTAGATTTTGACGTGTTCCTGCTTCTTGCCGAAAAGCTTAGCATCCATTATTTCCACCCGGCTCAAAAATACCGGTTGGGGATTACCGATGCCGAAAGGCTGCAATTTTTCCATCGTTAACGCCAGTTTGGCAGTCGCTTTTGTCACCGGCAATTTCAAATCGGCTTCGATCGTTTTTTCCAGATCCTTGTCATCAATCAATTTTTTTGACGATTTTCCCACAGCCGTAACAAAGTCATTATATTTTTCCTTTTCCATCGTAAAACCGGCGGCTCCCTTATGACCTCCGATATCGATCAGATATTT
>JAJYLO010000040.1 GCA_021787635.1 bacterium
TAATAAACGTCGGTTTTCCAGAAACCGGTAATCTGACCGCAGAGTCGGTTATTGGTCCCGCTATAATGTTCGATCGTTTTCTGGACGGTCAGCGCCCATTCATTCCAATCGCGCGGAGCGGAAACCAGCGTTTTATCACCGGACAAAACTTCCGGCATATAACCCAGGGAAAAAAACGGTTTGGCGCCAGTATGGTAAATGTCGCAGATGGTGTCGTCGAGCTTTGACCAATCAAAAGTCAACTGGCCGGACGAATCGCGCCTGATAACATCGTAATAATCATAAATATGGTCAAGGCGGATATAGCGGGGATAAAGGCCGGCCACTTGGGGTATAACATTACTAAGCATCCGGACACCCATCTCTTCCCCACCCTGGGCCAGCGCTTTCCAGCGATCGGGCACAGGACCAATTGTTTTTTTAGTGTTGATAACAATATTGGCTTTGGTCGGCGCCGCTTTCGAAAAAAATTGGAAGAATAAAAAAAGGAAGGGAAAAATGACGATTAAAAGAACAAAAAAGATAATTAATCTTCGCTTCATTATCTTAATGATACATTTTTTCTACTTTACGGCTCAAGCCGATTTATTTCCGGTATTTTACTTAATCCTTTATCATAAGAATATACCCCGGTTATTTTGTTTTCGATGGCATATGAAGACAAATAAGCGTCAACCCAGTCGATATTTAAGTTTTTATAATATTCTAATGCTCTTATCAATATAGTTTTATTGCATTTGATATTGGTCAATTGAATAAATGAAGTCAGCTGACGAATGATGTTTTGTTTCTTTTGTTTGTAATATGACAGCAATACCCAGATAATTTCCGAAATGGTCACGTCGGTAACAACCAGAGCCTCATTCGATCGAAATAACTTTTCGATAGCCCCTGCCTTTTGATTGTCGTCCTCGACCAAATAACGAATAATAATATTGGCATCAAGTATTTTTTCCATACTGCTGGCCGATATATTTTTGCGCCGACCGGCGCATTTTTTTGGTGTTAAATTTCTTTTTGGATTTTATGGAGCCACGAAATTCGAAAAAAGATCGTAAAAGACTAACAGTGATGGAATCTTTTTCCAGTCTGAAAACGACACGCATTCCCGATTTGAGCGACAATTTTTCCCTGATAAATGACGGAATGGTTACCTGGCCTTTTTGGGTAATAATCGATGTTTGGATCATGTAATACTTATAACATAAGGTATTACATATGTCAATAGGTATTACTTTTCTAAAGTATGTCAATTCCCTCGATGATTTTTTCGACCCAGGGAGTCAGATCAATTTTCAATTTCCGGTTTTCAATTTCCAATTTAGAAACCAGTTCAAAACTGTAAGCGTATTCCGGGTTAGGGCGGGGCTTATCTTTCAGTTCCGCCAAATAAATATAATCAATCTCATGTTCAGTATAAACACTATGTGGATCCTTCGCTTTATAGTAAATCTTGCCCAAGAATTTTAATCCCGCGTCTAATCCGTTTTCGTCGATACTCCATTCGCGTTTGAGGGAATCGGCAATGGCAGCGGAATCGGGTTGTAATACATTATTAATATATATCGGATGGGAAGAAAAAGTCATATCCCAAAATTTGTCAAAAGCCGGATGCCGGCGGTGCTGGAGCACTATTTGGTTATCGTAAAATAGAATAACGGTGAATCCCCGGTGTAAAATGCCCTTTTCATGCGCTTGCCAACGTTCTACCTGGCCGATAACAGCATTGTTTTTATCGACCTGGGCAAGATAAAGTTTTTCCATGTAATATTTCATAAGGTATAATTTTAGCAGATATGGAAAGCAGCCGAATCCGGAAATTACGAAAAAAAATGGCGGAAATTAAAACCGATTCGTTACTGGTATCTAATTTCTATAACATCCTTTATCTTACCGGCTTCAAAACATTAACGACCGATGAACGGGAAGCATACATGTTGGTCACTAACAATAACGTATATTTATTTACCGATGGCCGATACATTACTAACAATTTCAAATTAAAAATTTTAAATTTCAAATTAGGATTAATCGAGCCGGGAAAAAGCGTCATAATGCATTTGACTGACATCATTAATGACGAAAAACTGCAATCGCTGGCGATAGAAGCCGAAGACCTGCACATTGACGAATACAAAAAATTGCAAAAAGCGTTTACGGCCGTTAATTTATTGGCGGTTAATAATTTCATTATTAAAATCCGGGAAGTAAAAGACCGGGAAGAAATTAAAAAGATCCAAAAGGCCTGCGCCATCGGCGACCAGTGTCTTACAGATGTTGTTAAAACAATTAAGATCGGGATGACGGAAAAAGAAATCGCTTTACGGCTGGAGATGTGGTTAAAAAAGTATGGATACGACCTGGCATTTGACCCGATTGTCGCCGTCAACCAAAATTCGGCTGTCCCCCATTATGCAACGAAGGACGGCCACGGTAAAGTGGAAAAGCAATCGATAGTGCTTATCGATTTTGGCGCCAAATATGAAGATTACCGATCGGATATTACCCGGATGGTACTTATTAACCCGAACACGAAAATGATTAATACTTATAACAAACTGCAAAAATTGCAGGAAGAAACGATTGCGCAAATAAGAATCGGTCAACCGGCCAAAAAACTAGATGAGTTCTCCCGCCAGCACCATAGCTTTACCCATTCGCTAGGGCATGGCGTCGGTTTGGAAATCCACGAATACCCGAAATTATCATCCCGATCAGCCGATATTGTCCGGCCCGGTCAGGTATTCACCATTGAACCGGGAATCTATTGGCCGGGAAAATACGGAATGAGAGTTGAGGATACGGTTACGGTTGATGCGACTGGTCGGGTGGCGGTTTTGACCCGTTTTCCGAAGGTTTTATAAGCTCTTCCTTCATCTTCATTGTTTTTTCCACCGTTTGCTCTTTCCGTTTGGCGACCTCAACAAACTCTTCAGTCGCTTCTGCTTTTAATTTTTCCGTAATTTCTTTCTCTTTTTCTTTCAGCTCTTTCACTTCTTTTGCGGCTTCGATTTTTGCTTTCAGGTAAACAACCAGTTGGTCACCTTTCAAATTATTGACTAGGAATATCGGCAGGATGTAACCGACATCATCCAACCCGGCCTGTTTGATTTTTTCATCCGGGGAGAAAAGCTTGTTTAAAGTATTGGTGATAAAAATAATATCCTGATCCACCCATGCTTCGCGGCTTTTGATGTTTTCCGTCGTTGGCACTTCCCCTTTTTCATATTGCTCCTTCCACATCCGCTTAACCTGCTCGTATTCTTCGATTGGCACCGTTGACGGTACCGGGATGATTTGTTCAATACTTTTTTCCGGCGCTTTAACCGATATCTGTTCTTTAATCTCACCGGTTTTGAGCTTTACTTGGTCGAGTTTGGTCGCCACTGCCGGAACCTTAATATCGCTGGTTTTTATTTTAATTTGTTCCAATTTGGTGACCGGCACCATCTGGGAAATGGTTTTCAGTATTTCCTGACGCTTGGCAATCTGTTCGACATGGGAGGAAGAGATGGATATTAACACTTGCTTGGCGGTCATATCATCTTTGACGGCACGGTTAAAAAGCTCAGTCCGGATATTCATATACTTTTGCCGTTCGGTCGCCGTTTCCGCCCGAGTCGGATTTTGCAGGTAATTAATGTTTTTGTTAACCGTTTTATTTAACTCCCTGTTGGTTTCAAAGTGGGCGACATCCGTCAAGGTTGACGCTTTGATATTGAGCGACCGGGTAATGTCTTCCGTTTTTGCCCGTTTGATTTCTTCAATTGTTTCCAGTTTCACCTTAACCGGGATTTCCACTTGTTGGGGAATTTTCATGGCGACGCCAATATTGGCCGGTGCCGGGGTCGGAGCCGGCGGTGTCGGTGATGAGCCGCCGCGCATCTGGTCATACATCGACATCAAAATATTTTTTGAGGCATTGATGGCATCGCAGCAGTAATCACGGAAAATTCGCAGTAGCCACCAGGGAAAGAAAGTCACCGCCCACAACATAAGCAAGGTAATAATATATTCGGCGAAGGTATCAATGTAATTGAGATTGTTGGTGACCTTATCAGAAGTTATCCAATTTTGCGCCGGGCCGGCAATCGCAATATTGGTGGCGGTCGGGTAAATATAACCGGACACCTGATTTATCCGGGAAAAATCAAACGGAAACGGAATGCCGGAGTGCCAGACAGCCGCCAAACCGCCTAAAAACAGAGCCAGCAACGGGCCGTAAAATAACCATTGGAAAAAAACGCCGATCCAGATCCAACCGATATTACGAATTAAAACAAACGGCATCAATATGCCTAAAAACGGCGAGACAAAAAGAAGAAACCATAAAAGCACCTGTCGCAAAAGGATCATTCCGCCCATCACATAATAAGTAATATTGGTTATTTTGGCGATCGTCAATTGGGTTCCGACTTGCTCTTGGACGCGGATATTCAAATCGCGGCAGCCGACAAAATTTAAATAACTGGCTTCCGTATTATTGCCGCTGAAATATATTTGGAAGAGATTTTGTCCGCCCAGGTTTTCAATAAAGAATTTCATCAGTATTTCCGACAGCTGGATCAGAGTGATGACGATGGTCGCGGAAAAAGCTATATATAAAAGAACAAGCAGGATTTTCCAAACAGAAGGCCAGATTTTTACCGAGGAACTGAAATTATTACGCCGGTTAATAATTATTCCCAAACCCATAATCGCTCCAATAATCAGGACAAAAAAATAAGCGATATTGCGGGCAGCCGACCAAACATGTGTCAGTACCGGGCTATTATCCAGCGCCGAATGAGTCAACGCCCAATAAATAAATTGGCGCGCCCGTTCATCGGCTTTTCCTTGAGAAGTGACAGACGCATCTTCCACCCAAAGATGATTATGAACGGGGCTTTGTTTGAATGCGCTGTAAGCCTCGGCGTCATATTGTCCTTTCGTACTGGCAATACATTTATCATGGCCGCCTTCGGCATTAAGTTGTTGAGAATAAATTTGGTCTAGCTCCGGCGGACAACCGCAAGTAATGGGAATATTTGTCAGATCGGGCGTGGGTGTCGGGGTGGTATCGGCGTAAACACGATTGATGAAAGCAATTTGAAAAAAACCATAAATCACCAATAATAAAAGAGCGGTTTTTCTCATAGATTATTTATGCAACCGACGATGGTGGTGAGAAGTTATCTTTTTTCCGATGATGGCGCCCACACCAGCCGCCAGCAAAAAGGCAATCCCGGCAACGGCTCCCTGATTGGTTTGATCAATCGCGCCGGTCCGCGGTAGGGCCGTGGGTGCAGCAACCGGCGTCGTCGGCGCTGCTGTTGGCGAACTTGTTGGGTTGAAAAGAACACAGAGATTGGTACTTCCCGGAGCGGTAGCAATTAATTTAAACGTGACGACGGCAAAATTACCGCTGCCGGAATAGCCGGCGTCGCTAGTCGCGTTAAAAATAACGTTGGCCGGTTGCGAAAAAGAAGCGTTACTGACGTTACCCGGGCCGCCATCAGACTGGGTGGCGATAACGGCCGTAAATGTATTACCGGCATCGGTTTTTTCGTATTGTAAAACGCTTTTGTCATAAACCATGCCGATTGAAACCGAATTGACCGTTTCTCCCTGAGTATCGATCGTAACCGTAAACTGAATATCGGAGCCGCGCGTCAGCTGACCAGTCGGCGCAATCAGATCGTATTGAACGGCATAAACCGGCCGATTAACAAGATGATAGACAACCAAAATCATCAGCAGACTGAAGATAAAATAAAGGAATTTTTTCATAAGTATCTAATTAAATCCATCATAATATATTTCCTTTTACTTGACAAATGTTTTTAAAATGTGTTATCTTTTTATTTAAAGACCTTTATGAAAAAGTTTTTATTGGGATTAATTTTTTTTCTGGCTTTTTTTATTCATCCTTCTCTCGCGGCGGCTGACACACCGGTTATGACACAGGACTGGCATTGTTTGCAAACGACCAGGATTGGTGGACATACGGTTGATTTAACTACCAAAGACGGCGATATGCCAGCGGCCGGCGCCAAAACCTATCTTTTTGATTGTATTGCGACTGAATTAGGAAATGTCTGCACCACCGGTGACTCGGCCCTGGACCAACAAATAATTGGTTATGACGGCGTCGCAAAGTTAAGGCAATCGACGGCGACTGGCGGTGGTTACGAGCAGCAGGAATTTAGTTTTAACGGTCAACCTGTACCCAAAGATAAAATCATCGCTAACGACCAAGGTAAACTGACGGCGCCGATGGGTGCCGGCGGAACCAATCAATTAGTCGAGCCAATAAGATGGACTGACGCGACTCCAAAAGGCATAGGCCGCCGATTTATGGCGCTGGATATTGTTAATACAATCAGTACCGTTCCCGGCACCGGCGGTCAACAACAAGGGACTTTTACTTTTAAAGGCGCCACTGCCCGCTGCATCCCTATAAGCTGGGATCCGTACGGGATTATTTTTGATAGCCAAAGCCTGGAACCAATCCCGGGAGTAAAAGTCAGCCTTTTCTATAAGGGGACGACCGGAACTTACAACCTGGCTGCCGGCCAGCAATTCGGATCATTGCTTAACCCGCTTTATACCGACGAGGGCGGCGCTTTTTCTTTTTATGTTCCCGACGGGACATATAAATTAGACGCCTCCGATACTGGTTTTACTTTCCCGAGTGTCACCACCAAACTTAATTCCAACTATCCCCAAGTTTATTCCGATATTTATTATGGTGATGATATTATCCAGCAGGGAGCCGTCCAACACCGCGATATCCCGCTTGATTCAAAAACCGTGCCATACACGGCGCCGGTAAAACTGATATCTTATTTTTCCACCCTTGATAAAACGGCTAACACATTTATTATTCAAGGAAGAGTCACCCATCCGTTAACTAAAATTAATGTTTACGGTAAGAAACCGAGTACGACCGACCCGAGCGGATTTGTCCGGACAAGATTGTTGGCTACATTTCAGGCCAATAAGCAAGAACAGTTTGAAATCAAAATCGATTTGAGTAAACTTGACTCAACGGAAATGGTCGGCGATATCGAATTGATTAAGCCAAATTATAATCAATTGACGGCGGTCGATACAATGACCAAACCGACGGTTTTTTCGGTCGAGCCGATTCTCAACTATCTAGACGGGTATGCTTATAACGCGGCCGGTCAGACAATGCCCAATGCGACGGTCGGCGTTTATCTTGATTTTTCCAATAAACCGGCTTATGAAGTAAAAGCCGACGCCCAAGGACATTTTGTCATTTCGTCGGAATACCTACCAGCGATACCTTACGATATCAAGTATACGCCGGCTAACGGCGGTGCACCGATAACAGTAAAACCGTCGAAATTCATTGCTGAAAATACTGATTTCATCACCAATCAACACGGAAATCTTTATACCTACAAGGACAAAAATGGCGCCGCACCGGTTTCGGCCAATCAGGCCCTGCCGACTGTTGCGGGCAACAATCCCGCCGCTTCTCCAACAGTCAGTGTTGCCGGCACGGCAGCCAATAATGCCGGCTTAATAGCCGTTGCTCTTATTCTTTTAGTTATTGTCATCGGATTTGTCATCGCCTTCTATTTCATGAAGAAAAAGCAGACGCCGCTTCCGCCGATACCGCCAATGCCTCCACCCGTGGTATAATTTGTTCACGAGTTGGTTCAAGCGGCTGTAACTGAAAGAAAATTTAAAAAAGACTAAATGAAAAAATTGCATAACAATCATAATGAACCCAATTGAGGGAATATTAAATCAACCTCTTCTTCAAGAAATTGCCGGCCAAACAGTCACCCGAACAAGAATCTGCGATATTAGTCGGACTTTTCCAGAAGCAAAACAAAAATCGTTTCTCGTCAAAGAGGTAACAACGCCTGTTTTTGGCAAAGGTGAAACGGTTATCCGAGGAATGGTCTATGATGAACCGTTAAATAAGGAATATGACAAAGACAAGCCAACGGTTTCGATTGTTATTATTGGCGGCGGATCATCGGAAGCATTTGGAAATGCCTCGCTTATCGGCCGGGTCGAAGAAGCGATTGGCAATCTCCCAATAAAATTTCCGGTAATAAATCATAATGCCATCGTCCTTCCTCACGTCTGGGGATCGCCTCGTACCAAAGGTGCCATTACCAATTTTCATGAAGCCGCTGAAGTTTTGGATAAAGCACTCAAGGATCCGGAGCTGAAATGCAAAGACAGGGTGGTTTTGGTTGGGTTTTCCGCCGGCGGAAAACAAGCGATTGAACTGGCGAGTATTTTAGGTCCCCGCTGCGAACTGCTTATGCTTGCCGATAGCGCCGGTCTCGCCGGCCACCCAGATTTAAAAAAAGAGTTTACAATGGGCTCGATTGATGCCACCTTTAGAAAATACCGGAAACAAGATAGTAATCTTTTTCAAGCCATCACCCACACGGTATCGGAAATTGGACAAGCGTGGGTTTTGCCGACCGGACCGATTGCCTCTCCGTTAGTCGAACCCGGTCTTTTGCCCGCCAACTATTCTGCGCCGGAAAAGGTACTGGCGGCGGTAAAGAGAACATTTGGTACAACTGAAACATTGACAAAACTGGCGCTTGATGCCCTCCGCCTTCATTCACCCCAAAAAATACTCACTGAAAATATCGGTAAATCTTATGGGTTAGAAGACGAAATGGCAGGTATCGATGCAAATCTCTCCGAAATCCAAAAACAGGTTTCGCCGGAAACAGGCGCGGCAATTACTATACTGGACCCCATAAACTAGACCACACCCCAAGAGATAATTTTGGGGTACAATTGGAGGCTTATGGAGAACCAAAAGATCAAGAGGCAGTACCCGGCCTCATTCAAGGTCCAGGTCGTCATGGAG
>JAJYLO010000002.1 GCA_021787635.1 bacterium
TTTTCCCTGCAATTCGGAGAAATAAATCATGTAAATATTATATCATGGTTTGTTTTTGATATAATATTGATTGACCAATAAGGGTGGTTAGTTCACCGGTAGAACGCTTTCCTGATAAGAAAGAGGTAGAAGGTTCAACTCCTTCACCACCCACAACTCGACGGCCACTTAGCTCAGTTGGCTAGAGCGTCTGATTTACATTCAGAAGGTCGGGGGTTCAAGCCCTCCAGTGGCCACAACATGATAACCTTTCTAAATTTCAAAATCTGAACCGATTCTTTAAGTCATAATGTATAATTTCTTCCTATGACGAAAGAAACCGGTCGAAATAGGCAAGAAGGCCAGGTAAATTTAATCCAAGTCATCGCACTCCTTCATAACAAATTCAGACCTTTGTCGGGAAAACGAATTCCTGAAGAACAGCAGCAAGCAACTAATCTAGAAGTAGAGGCTGAAAAGACAATCGGCACTATCGATCCCGTATTAACAGCTTGCAGTCACATCGCTTATAGCGATTTTGTGGATCCGGATAAACTAGATGATCAACAATTATTGGAGGCGATTGCTGTCGTTCAGACTGAAACAGGTTTTCGTGATAAGTTTAAGGATACACAATTTATGAGGGAGCGTATAGCTTGTCTTAAAAGGCAGCGTGAATTAATCTCATGGCATATTGATAAGATGCAAGATGATCTCGATTTTAACTCTGGTTTTCCGCCCCTGGCGAAAAATCCGGAATACAACAAATTACAGCAGGAGCTCGGAACTATCAATATGGCAATCGATATACAGAAAGCTTATGATTTTCTGCAGGCAGAATATGAAAAACGAACCGGAGTTATTAATATGGACAATTTTATCCCTCCACCGTCGCACCTGACTGAAGATGATTTTGCCAATCTGTTTAATCATTAAGTGGTGTTTGATATGAACGCACTACATCACTTATATATCAACCCGCTGGAAAAATGCAATCTCCGCTGCCGGATCTGCTATACCCGAAAAACCAGCCCCGTATTGACCGAAAAACAAATCCTCGATTTCATTGATCGCTATCAAGAAGAATGCGAAGTTCAAACGGTCACCCTTTGCGGCGGTGAGGTTTTTACCTTACCTTACATAACTCATTGTATTAGTATATTGAGTCAAAAGGGAATATTTGTCCAAGTAATTACTAACGGCACAATTGACCGGCTGAATAAAATGGAAAGGCCAAATTTCATTAACTTAATTGTTTCCATTGACGGCCTGGAAGATTACCATGATAAAAATCGGAGAGAGGGGAATTTTCAAAAAAGCATTGATTTTTTGAAGAAAGCCAAGCAGTTTGGTTTCCATACGGAAATATTTTCCATTGTCACGCGACAAAATTTGGCGCAAATTGATAAATTCGAAAAATACATCAACCAAACGTTGGGAAAGACAAACATTACCTACCATCCACGCAAGTCGTTAAACTATCTACGTCAGCATCCTATTTCCAATATCCAGGGGGATATTGACGGATTTGACTTTTTAACGGACGATGAATTAATTACGTTAATAAAAACTAAAAAAACTTTTCCACCAAAGGAATTGGGTTGCTACCAAATATCGCTCATGTCGGATGGTGAAGTCTACGGCTGTTGCGAAGGGTTTGAACCGATCGGAACAATTGATGATACAATTAATCATTTAATTGAATCATTCAAAAAGAAATTACAAACATCGTGCTGCAATTGTATTCAACCGGATTTTATGTGTGGCATGAAAAAATTTTTAAATTACCAAGTTGATCACGATCGTGACTAATTTGGTAACAACTAAACCATGGCTTATCTACAACCGATTCTTACTCGGGAGCGAACAATTAAATCAATCAGGAATTTTTTTTATCAACTGAATTTCCATGAAATAATTACTCCTGTTCTCAATAATGCGATTCCTAACGAACCGAATCTTTACTCATTTATAACTCGTTGGAAGACTAATCGGGGAGAGCAGACTTTTTTTTTGCCGATGTCGCCGGAGAGAAGTTTGAAACTGTCGCTTGCCAAAGGCATTGATAACTGCTTCAGTATCGGCCATTCATTCCGTAACTTGGAACAGGAAAGCCCGCTGCATTCGCCCGAATTTCTTATGCTTGAATGGTACCGAACTGATGCCGATTACCACCAAATCATGGATGATGTAAAAGAATTAATTAAATTTCTAAATTACGAATCCTGCCGGCAGGCAGGCAGGTTACGCATTACGAATTTGCCCGATTCCTGGCCAATCTTTTCGTTACCGGAATTATTTAAAAAATATACGAAACACGATTTAATTAAACTAACAAACGACGAAACCAAGCGTAGCGATTACGATAAAATTTTTTGCAACGAAATCGAATCCCGTCTGCCGAAAGAACCATTTTTCATCACCGATTTTCCCGCCAGCATTTCACCGTTATGCCGACCAAAAAAAGACAACCCGCTTTTGGCCGAGCGGTTTGAATTTTATATTAACGGCATCGAACTAGGTAATGGTAACACGGAAAATACCGATTGGAAATCGGTTAAGAAAGTTTTTGAATCGCAGAAGAAAAAAAACAACTACCCGGTTGATGAGGATTTTTTAAACGCATTAAAAACGCTGGATGAATCCGGCAAAACCTATGCCGGTGTTGGCATCGGAATCGACCGATTAACAGCTATTCTCGGTGGAGCCAATCACATCAAATTGGTTTGAAGATGATAATAGGGGGGCTTATTCTTATAACGTTTGATTGCCATTCTGATAATATCTTCCAGGAAATCACCGTAATCCATCCCCACCATTTCGGCACAGGCAGGGACGCAATCATTAACATTGATTGACGGATTGGGGTTCAATTCGAGAACGTAAGGATTACCGTTTTTATCGACGCGAAGTTCGACGCGGCCGTAATCGTGGCAGTCAAGAATATTGTAGGTATCGAGGGCAATTTCGGAAATAAGGGCTGCCAGCCGTTTGCTGATATTTTTTGGCGGCCGCTGGACGGTAATTTTGCTGTACACCGGATCATCATCTTCCCATTTCGCTTTGAAAGGATAAATATGCCAGTAACCTTTGGGCATTTTATCAAAGACCGACCGGGACAAAGGCAGCACCCGCAAGTCGGTTTCATCACTGCCGATTATCGAAACATCGTATTCATCACCTTCAATATATTCTTCGATCAGTGCCGGCCGGCCCAATTTAATAATAATTTTTTCCAGCTGTTTCATCAATTGCCTTTTGTTCGTAACTACTGAATCATTAGTAATCCCAATGGAGTTATCAGTGTTGCCCGGTTTGACAATCAACGGATATTTCAATTCATCGTCGATTTCGTCATCCATTGAATAGGCATAATCCCAACTGGGTGTGGGAATATCATGATAGGCCAACAATTTTTTAACGCGGATTTTATCGATACATAAAGCGAGAGTAAATGGATTGGAGCCGGTGTATGGAATTTGCAACGTATCAAGAATGGAGGCGGCATGAGGCTCGAGTAGACTGGAATTATTGATCCGCTCGCAGACATTGAAAACCATGTCGACATCGCTTCCCCGCAAATCATTAAATACTTTGGGTAAATTATTAAAATCGAAAAAAGATACTTTATAACCGCGTTCGCAGAGCGTCTTTTCAATATTTTTACCGACGGACATCAGGTCCTTTTCAACACTGCCATCTTCTTCATCATAAATATTGCAGGCAATGCCAATATGTAGTTTGCGCAAATTCTGGGTGGACATCCGGCGGATCGTCTCGAATTTAGCCGCCCTCATGATTGTATCTTTTTGGAATGAAGCATATGAATGATTATGTTTCCGCGATGTTTTACCGATGGATGACGCGGGATCAAATTTCACCACTTTAAAATCAATATATTCCAAGGCCATATGCAAATTATCCTGGGCATCGACGGCGCTTTCACCGGAAACCGTCAACCAACCGAGGTAATCAACTCCATCCGGCTGGATGAGAACCGGCTCGCCGATTTTCTTGTAAATATGCATCTCTTCCAAATACCGCTTATGACGTAGGCGTTCGGAAATATCAAGCTGAACCAAAATTCCCGAATTCTCCGGATAAAGATCCCAACCGATTATATATTTATGTGGCTCTTCCGGTTTTTTGATTTTAATATACTGGCCGACGGCAATTTTAACAGCATTTTCGATTATGTCTACCCCCCAAGCGGCTTTAATATATGAATATATATAATCGCCGCCCATCCGCAAATTTACTTCCAACGGTACCGGTCCGTGTCGCGTCGATTTCGCTTCAAAATGAATGCAGCCGTTTTGAATCCCCAGTTTCTCCAACGTTTCCTCAACCATTTCCACGAGGTCCTGCAGATTCTTTTCTGGCAGACTCGATGGCACCGATTGGCCGCTATCGATAAAAAAAACATCTTTTGATTTGTTAAAGTTATCAGCAATTGAATAAAATTTTATCTTGCCGTTTTGCAGTAACAAATCAATATCCACCTCATCACCGTCAATATACTCTTCGACAAAAATATCCAGTCCGTCCGATAGCGACGACTGGGTGCTGACCGACATGTTGTTTTTAACATAATGATAGAGATCCGATAAGTCGTCCTTGGAATTGACGCGGACGACCAGCGAACTCTCTGAGCCAAATGCCGGCTTGATCACCAGCGGAAAATCGAGATTACTGGAAACTTCTTTTAAATCATCAATCGATTTAATAAGAACATGCGCGGGGGCCGGCAGAGAATTTTCCCGGCAGAATTCCCGGAACAGATATTTATTGCGGACCTTTTTGGCAATATGGTAGGGAATACCAATCAAGTTGAATTTATCGGCAATCCGCGAGGTCAAAAGAACATCATCTTCCCAGAAAGTGATTACACCATCCAGCTTTAATTGCCGATTGGCTGATAAGAAGTTGTCCACCGCCGAAATCGCTTCCCGGTGATTAGTCGTATCGGCAATGATCCAGTAATCAACATAAGGCTGGGCCCAATTTTTTTCCTTATTGAGCATAATTACTCGTAACCCGAGCTTTTTCAGTTTTTGCAAAATAAAACGTTTTTTTATCGGACCAGAATTGACTACCAAAATCGTTTTGTTTTCCAAATCAGTGTTTTCTTCTGAAGAATCATTTCTCATGAATATCACCATTATTAAATATTTTTTCAAAATGTCAAGACCAAAAAATGCTATACTTAAATTATGAGGCGTAATTTTATTAATTTTTGCCAAACGGCGATTGCCAATTTTATTAAAGCCATCATTAATATCATTATTTTTCTTCCATATTTTTTTTCCGTCATTACTCTTTCTAAAACCTTGTTTTATCCCTGGAAAAATTTAATCAGTCATGAAAAATGGCTTGATCGGATAGCTTTCAATGCCATTTCCCGAACAATCGGTTTCATCATGCGTTTTTGCCTACTGCTTTTTTATGTTATTTTGCAAATAACATTTTTCATTTGTATCCCGATAATCGGATTAACTTATTTATTATTGATTCCATTTCTGTACGTTGAGAGTCTTTTCCAAATTCCCGACAACAAAAGAAAGCAAATTTTAAAAGACCATTTTTTATCAGCGCGTCTTTTACAGGAAGACAATCGGCAGATTGTCGAGTATTGGTTCGAAATATATTACCGGGAAAATTATCTGAAAGCACCTTGGTGGAGCATTAATCGCCTTTTTACTTTACCGCCGTTGGCCCGCGACTGGGCGATGGGTTACACCCCAACGCTTAATCGGTACGTCACCGACCTGACATCGGTCGCTTATCAGGCGGGAATGAAAAATATTCTTGATCGGCAGTTGGAGATTCAAGAAATCGAAAGGATTCTGGAAAAATCGTCCGAAGCCAATGTCGTCATTGTCGGCGACGAAGGCGTAGGCAAACGAACCATCATCAATGCCCTGGCCAAAAAAATTTATGAAGGCCTAACCACTAATCATCTGGCATATAAGCGCATTCTCAGACTGGATATGGAAAAAATACTGGCTAAAGAAAACCTACTTGACGAATTATTGGCGGAAGCGGCCGAGTCAAAAAGTACCATTCTCCTTATCGAAAATCTGGAAAAATATATCTCGTCATCCGCCGTGATCGAAAAGTATGCCGCTTCCGACCGGTTGCAGATAATTGGCATAACGACATCTTTCGCTTACCAAAGATTCATCGTCCCCAACGACAAGTTTGTTCAGCTATTTGCTAAAGTCGACGTTTATGAAATCAGCGAAACGCAGGCATTGGAAATATTATTACATAACAGCTTTGTTTTTGAAAAACGCTACAAGATGATAATTCCGTTTGAAACAATTAAAGCTGCCGTCAGTAAAAGCAATTATTATATTACCGATATCCCTTTTCCGGAAAAAGCGATGGATTTGCTGGATTCGGCATGTATATATGCCGTAAGCGGCCATCAAGAACGTTTGATGCCGCCAATGATTGATGTCGTTCTGACTGAGAAAACCCATATTCCCACCGCTTTAACAAGTCAAATAAAGGAAAAATTAATTAATCTCGAATCACTTTTGGGGACACAAGTCATCCAGCAAAAAGAAGCAATTAATGAGTTGTCGTCGGCCCTTCGGCGCTCTTTCATTCTTATGGGTTTGCGAAAAAAACCGCTGGCCGCTTTTTTATTCGCCGGCCCGACCGGCGTCGGCAAAACCGCTACCGCCAAAGTGCTGGCCAATATTTTTTTCGGGGGGGAAATTGATCTGATCCGGTTTGACATGTCCCTTTATCAAACAAAACAAGATATCCCTAAATTGATGGAAATGCTGGCAATGAAAATCCGGCAGAAACCATATGGCGTCCTTCTTTTGGACGAAATCGAAAAAGCCGATCATGACTTGATCAACATTTTTATGACGATTCTTGATGAAGCTTATTTTACTGACGATACCGGAAAAAAAGTTGACTGTAAAAACTTGGTCATTATTGCAACATCAAATGCCCAAGACGTCAAACAAACATTTTCCCCGGAATTTCTTAACCGTTTCGACGGCGTTATTAATTATCGGCCGTTAACAACTAATACGGCGATAGCGATTGCCAGGGAAATGATCGATAAAATAAAAAATGATATTTATAAACTTCATAAAGTAACGGTTAATGTCTCCAACAATTACGTGCAGGAATTGGTAAACAAAAGCTATAATCCTCAGTACGGTGCGCGAGATATGGACCGGTTGATTCGGAAAACAATCGAAGACAAAATCGCCAAAATGCTGTTATCAAACCAAGTCCGGCCGGGCGACTCAATCCAGCTATAGTTTTTATTACCGCTCTTTTATTGAATTCTTTAGCTCTTCTTACTCTGCTCGTGCAAACTACAGGGTATATTGACAAAAGCAATTCTCTTAATTATTCCTGACTTAGGACACCCTTAAAACCTACGCACAAAATCTTCATAATCGGGACACTAAGAAAATTGGTAGTATTTTGTGGATAATTAAGGAATGAGGATTAGAACCGTTAAAACAAAGTCGGGTAGTTTTGCTATTCAGGTAGTTTCCAAACACCATGGTAAATTAACGGTTCATAAACATATTGGTAGTTACAGGTCGGAGCGGGAAAAAACACGACTCATTTTTGAGGCAAATCTATTTATTCGGGATCACGATACTATTCAGCAGAGCCTTTGGCAACAGGAAGAAGAAAAGGAATCTCTTCGGCCAACCGGTGTAAAAATCACTCAGAGCCAACCGCTGTTTCTTTACCGGCTGCTTTCCTACACCTATGACCGATTGGGTCTTAACGT
This sequence comes from bacterium, assembly GCA_021787635.1. GTDB lineage: Bacteria > Patescibacteriota > Microgenomatia > UBA1406 > GWC2-37-13 > JAJYIQ01. The sequence goes on from JAJYLO010000002.1 coordinate 7,757, forward strand.
TTTAGGCGATGAAGTGGTTAAAGATTTAATTGTGGCAAGAATTTATCAGCCGGTCTCCAAACGGGAAACAGTTGATGTTCTTGCTGATTCTTTTGGAAAAACCTACTCCTTAAAAACGGTTTACCGGCATCTAAAACAAGCGACAGATCACGGATTAAAAGAAAAATTTCAGACAGCCTTGATTAATTTTGCCAAGGAAAGTTTACACGACAACTTACAACTGGTCTTTTATGACGTAACCACTCTTGCTTTTGACAGTCAAGCAAGGAAAGGGCTTAAAGATTTTGGTTTTTCCAAGGATCACCGTTTTCAGGATGTGCAGATAGTTATTGGATTGGTTATCAACCGTGACGGCTTCCCATTATACTTTGATGTTTTTAATGGTCACACTTTTGAAGGAAAAACTTTTTTATCAGTTGTTGAACAAGTGAAAACACTGTTAAACACTCCTCACCTGATTGTTGTTGCCGATGCGGCTATGATTAGCCGCATCAATATTGAAGAGCTTGACAAAAGAGACATTGGCTTTATTGTTGGAGCCAGGCTGGCTAATTTGTCCAACAAACTGCAAACACAAATTTCAGGTGAGGTTTCAAGCGTTGACTTGAAAACAACCACTGTTACCTATTTAGAACATCGGCTTATCTGCCAATATTCAACGTCACGAGCTGCCAAAGACAGGTCAGATCGGGAAAAACAAATTGAAAAGGCAAAGACGATTATCTCTTCGCCTTCTAGGATTTCCAACCGCTTTCGGTTCGTTAAGGCGATCAACGGCAAATACAAAGTGAACGTCACTCTTATTGAGAAAGCAAAGCTATTGGAGGGAATTAAAGGTTATTTAACCAATACCGATCTTACCGAAACAGAGGTGATTGAACGTTACCATGATTTATGGAAAATTGAAAAAGATTTTAGGATAACCAAATCGGATCTTGAAGCAAGACCAATATTTTTACAATTGGATAAAACTATTACTGCTCACTTAATTATTGTCTTTACCGGACTGGCAATCAGCCGGTTTCTGGAAACCGAAACCGGTATGAGTATCCGCCATATCCTAAAAGTTGCTCAAAAGGTTTTAACCCACAAGATTACCATCCTAAAAACTGGAGAGGTGGGTTTCGTCGAAACTACGGTCGAAGATCAAACTCTTTGTGGACAACTGAAGAAATTACGGATTTTGGGACACTAAATGTCCTAAGTCAGGTGCAAACTACAGGGTATATTGACAAAAGCAATTCTCTTAATTATTCTCTTTTTTTTCATAATCTCGGTTCGATCCGTCATGTCCAAAAAGAATACTCTTGTGCAATTGCCGCCGGTTAGAATTCCCTCGGTTACCGCCACCCCGACAACCACTATCCCGCTAATGTGCTAAAATGTATTAATGCTTAAGGTTTATTTTACCGCCGCCACTTCTTATGACGGGCAATTGCATGATAATTACCGAAAGATCATTAACCTGCTCAAGAAAGAGGAAACGAAAATTATTTCCGGCTCACAAATCATTGACGAACAATTATTGTCACAGGACAGGAGGCTGACCCGGCAACAAATCTTTAATCGGGAAAAGAAACTGATCGAACAAGCTGATTTGCTTATCGCCGAAGTCTCCCGTCCATCGCTGGGGGTGGGATCAGAAATCGTCTACGCCTTAAATAAACGCAAACCGGTTCTCGCCCTTGTTTACCAGAATTCAGAGGATAAAATCTCGCCGATGATCGCTGGCAACCCGTCCGATAATTTATTTTTGGAGCGTTATAACAATGAGCGATTGCCATATATTATCCACAGCTTCATCGAACATATTAAAACAATAAAAAAGAGAAAGGGGTTTCTGATTGTCATCGAAGGCGGTAATGGTTCGGGAAAAACGACGCAGACAACAATGCTCGTCAATTATTTTAAAAAGGAGAATTTACCAACCAAATATGTTGATTTTCCCCAATATTATACTTCTTTTCATGGTAAGACAGTTGCCCGCTTTTTAAGCGGAGAATTCGGCGCTATCGACGAAGTTTCTCCTTATTTGGCTGCTTTGGCTTTTGCCGTCGACCGCGCTTCGATTAAAAACGAAATGGAAGATTTTCTGAAAAAAGGCGGTTATATTATTGCCAACCGGTATGCCACATCCAGCCTGGCCCATCAGGGAGCAAAATTCTCCGACCAAGAAAAACGCCGAGAATTTCTTGACTGGTTATACGAATTAGAGTATAAAGTTCATCGTATTCCCAAAGAAGATATTGTTATTTATCTATATGTTCCATGGAGAATCGGAATGGAGCTGGTGAAAAAACGAGGACGGCGACTGGATATTGAAGAAAAAGACCTTGCTTACTGGCAGGCAGTCGAACAGACATATCTCGATTTCGCTAAGCATAATAAACACTGGGTAATGATCGACTGCGCGGCCGACGGAAAAATTTTACCGCCGGTGGTGATTCATAAAAAAATCCTTGATATTTTGCGTCAAAAGAAAATTCTGTTATAATAAAACCATGGATAAGAAACTCGTTGGTCTTATGCTTATTTTCTTATTATCGTTTGGTCTTTTTACCGTGGCGACCGTTTTCAACAAACCGTTGACCCGGTTTACCAGAGCTAAGGAGGAACTTATCCCATCATCCCAAAGCTCCATGCTTTTTGCTTGGCCACTGACAGCCAAAGCCGACGGCAACCAAGCGGTCGAAATTAACGTTTTCGTCCGTAACAGCAACAATATCCCCCTGGAAAGCAGAAAAATTGTTTTAACCAGTTCATTGGGTTCACTAAAAAAAAATAATATCGCCACCGACAAAGGCGGTAAAGCGACATTTCATCTTGTCTCCAATACGGCTGGTATTGCCAACGTTACAGCCCTTATCGATAATCAGGTTGAGATCAAACAACAATTAACCATTAAGTTTGAATGATGAAAATTATCAATAAAGTCGTCATCCCCGCCGCTGGTTTTGGCACCCGTTTCCTGCCGCAGACGAAAGCAATGCCCAAGGAAATGTTACCCGTCGTTGACAAACCGGTTATTCAATATGTCGTCGAGGAAGCCGTCCAGTCGGGAATTGAAAGCATCATTATAATTACCGGCTCGAACAAACGGGCAATTGAAGATCATTTCGATGCTCCAAATGAGGACTTGGTAAAAAACCTTCTTCAGGGAAACAAAGAGCATATGCTGGCGAATATCAAACAAATTGGCGATATGGCGGATTTTATTTACATCCGTCAAAAAGGTCCATACGGCAACGGTACCCCTGTCCTGACGGCTGAACCGGCGATCGAAGACGAACCGTTTGCCGTTTTATGGGGTGATGAATTTATCTATTCCAAACCGCCGCGATTGGCACAAATGATTAAGGTTTACGAAAAGTTCGGGGGAATCGTTATCTCTGGAGTTAAAATTGAAAAAAAAGAAGATTTAAAAAGATATGGCATCGCCGATTTGGAGCACGTGGAAAAAAATGTTTATAAAATCAAACAGATTGTCGAAAAACCGGAGCCGGAAGAAGCACCGTCCAATATCGCCACTCACGGCGGCTATATTCTACCGCCAGAAGTATTTAGTGCTCTTAAAAGAATTAAACCGGGAAGAGGCGGAGAAATTTGGTTGGTTGATGCCATAAATCTGTTGAAAAAAGAAGGTTTTCCCGTATACACAGTGGTAATTGAAGACGGAAAGTATTACGACACGGGCAATAAATTCGAGTATATGAAAACTGTGGTTGAGTTTGCCCTCCAACATAAAGAGATTAAAGAAGAATTCAAAACCTTCTTGAAGTCCCTTGCAAAATAAGCATCCGATTGCTACAATAAAAGACTATGAAAGCAAATAATGAATTGGTGGAGGAACTTTTTGCCGCCGGCGCTCATCTGGGGCATAAAACCAACCGTGTGCATCCGAAAGCAAGAAAATATATCTATACGATTGAAAACGGCGTTTCGATTATTGACTTGACGCAAACGGCCGCATTGCTGAAAGAAGCCAAAGAGTTTGTCGATAAACTGGCGGCGGAAAATAAGGTCCTGCTTGTTGTCATGACTAAAAGGATGTCTTCGGTAAAAGTCAACGAAGTCTGCCAAAAAACGGGCCTGCCGTATATTAACGTCAAATGGCCTGCCGGCTTGTTAACTAACTTCGATAATATTATGAAAAATGTTAAACAATTAAAAACCATGCGAGAAGAGAAGTTGGCGGGCGAGTGGGAAAAATTCGTCAAACACGAACAGGTCGCTCTGTCCAAGAATTTAAACCGGCTGGAACGGCTTTATGGCGGTATTGCCACTTTGGAAAAGTTGCCCGATGCGCTTTTTGTCGTTGATATCAAAAAGGAAAAAAATGCCGTCAAGGAAGCGCGGGAAAAAAATATTCCGGTTGTCGCCATCGCCGACACCAACATAAACCCCGATTTGGTCGATTATCCGATACCGGCCAATGATGATTCACCGGTATCGATCGAATATTTTGTCAATGAAATTGTTGAAGCGTATAATAAAGGGAAGAAATAAATATGTATGACATTAATAAACTGAAACAGCTTCGTGAAGAAACCGGTATTTCATTTTCCTTATGTAGAAAGGCATTAGAGGAATCTAAAAACGAGATCGAAAAAGCAAAGAAACTTTTAAATGAATGGGGGGCGGAAAAAGTCAAAGATAAAGCATCTCGTTCTACTTCTCAGGGAGCGATTTTTGCCTATGTCCACCATAATAAAAAAGTGGCGTCGCTGGTGGAACTGCTGTGCGAAACCGATTTCGTCGCCAATAATGCCGATTTCCAAAAATTAGGGACCGAACTGGCGATGCAGGTAGCCTCCGTCGCTCCGCAAGACGTTGCTGAATTACAAAAACAGGAATACATCCGTGATCCAAAAAGGAAAGTCGAGGATCTAGTCAGGGAAGCGGTATTGAAATTGGGGGAAAATATTAAAATTAACCGATTCATCAGATGGACCCTTTAAGTTCATTCAAACAATCTTCGCAAAAAGCAATCGACTCCCTTAAGGAAGAACTTAAAACTATCCGCACCGGCCACGCCAATCCTTCCCTGGTAGAAAATATCGTTGTCGACACTTATGGCGGCCAAACAAAATTACGCTTGATGGAATTGTCGACAATTATAACCAATGGCCCATCGGTATTAACTATCACGCCGTTTGATCCCGGAACCACCCAGGATATCGAAAAAGCAATCCTGAAATCTCCCTTAGGCATCAGCCCGGCGGTCCAGGGAACACAAATTATCATTCGTATTCCTCCATTATCGACAGAGCAGCGGGAAAAACTGATTAAAGTTTGCGCAACAATGATCGAAGATAAAAAGGGGATTATCCGCAATCTTCGCGATAATGCTCGTAAAAACATAAAAACGGCTTTTGAAAAAAAAGAAATCACTGAAGACGACAAATTCCGTCAGGAAAAGGAAATTGATACCGCCAGCCAAAAAATGATGGAAGAAATTCAGATGTTGAAAGATAAAAAAGAAGCGGAAATCAGAGAAATTTAAATATGGGCATCATTGTTTTTATACTTATATTGGCTCTCCTTGTCCTTGTTCATGAATTCGGCCATTTTCTGATGGCCAAAAAAACCGGCGTTAAGGTTGAGGAATTCGGTATCGGTTTCCCGCCGCGCCTTTTTGGCGTCAAACATGGCGAAACGCTATACAGCGTCAATGTCATTCCTTTAGGCGGATTTGTCAAGATGTACGGTGAAGAAATGCACGAAGTAGGGGCGAAACGAGATACACCAAAACAGGCACAACGGGCCTTTGTCAATAAAAAACCCTGGCAGAAATCGCTGATTATTGTCGCCGGCGTCATCGGTAATTTTCTTTTGGGTTGGGTACTTATTTCCTATTTATTCACCCAGGGGGTCCCGGCCCCGGCCAATAAAGTTATTGTTGAAGAGGTCCAAAAAGGTTCGCCAGCCGCCGTCGCCGGAATTAAAGTAAATGATTCCATTGTCCAATTGGATTCCCGACCGCTAACCGATTCCACCGACTTGATCAATCTTACGAAAAAATATGCCGGCCAGCCGATCCAGTTGGTTGTCGAGCGGAAAAACAAACAGCTAAACATTACTGCCACACCAAGGAAAAATCCGCCCGCCGGCCAGGGACCGCTCGGTATCGCCGTCACTTCTTTCGTGGAGAAAAAATATCCTTGGTATAAAGCGCCGTTCTACGGCCTGACCGAATCTGTTTCCATCACCAGAACGATTATCGTCGAAATTACCAAAGCCATTGTCGGTTTAGTCACTCTTCACAAACCGATGGTTGAAGTGAGCGGACCGATCGGCATTGCCAATTATACCGGTCAGGCAATCAAATTCGGCAAAAATGCCGTACTAGAATTAATCGCCCTTTTATCACTTAATCTGGCAATCGTCAATATTCTTCCTTTTCCGGCGCTTGACGGCGGCCGGTTTGTTTTCGTCATTTACGAATGGGTTACGAAAAAAAAAGTCAATCAGGATATCGAACGCTATACCAATCTGGTCGGTTTTTTCATCCTGATTTTGTTAGCCATCCTCATTTCCATTAATGATATTGTGCACCTGATGCATTAACTTGTATAATACGCTATGGACACATCTTTTGACTGCCCACGTTATCGGATAGTCACAATTTCCGGAAAAATTGCCGTCGGAACAACGACGTTGGCCAAAAACCTTAGCCATTTTTTGCACTGGAAATACATTAATGCCGGTGCGATTCAAAGGCAATTTGATCGGGAACACAATATTCATGAAAACAAACAGGGTGCCTTATCGCGATCGGATACTCATGAACGATCAATCGAAACGATGGCCGAAAAACTGCTGAAAAACAATAAACAAATTGTCTACGAAGCCTGGCTGGCCGGTTTTGTCGCCCGTAGTTATAAAGATGTCTTACGGGTCTTGCTCATATGTTCACATGAAGATTTGCGTATCGACCGCGTCGTCAACCGGGAAAATATTACCGTCGATGAAGCCAAACGCTGGCTCAAACAGCGAGAGGAAGAAAATATTACCAAGTGGAAAAAACTATATGGCGATTACAATTTCTGGAATTCGGAATATTACGATTTGATTATTGACACCTACTCCACCGGCCCGATGCAAACTTTAGGAAAAGTACTAGATAAAATGGGATATAAGGTAAAACACAAATGAATTACTCTAAGATTGCAATCTCCGGCAAAATCTGCACCGGCAAATCTACTCTTTTTCGGCGACTGGAACAGCGTTTGCAATGGCCAACCGTCCATACCGGGCAAATTTTCCGTGATTACGTCAAAGAACACGGCCTGGATTTGGAAAAAGCCGAGGAACAAAACGAATCGCTGACGAAAAAAGTTGACTATCAAGTCCGCAATATGCTTAAAAACCCGAAGCAAAATTTATTAACTGATTCGTGGATGGGCGGCATTATGGCCGACAATCAACTGGACGTTTTGCGAATATTATTAATATGTGCTGACGAGGAACGGTACCGCCGGTTTGCAAAACGGGAAAAAACCGCTTTCGATACCGCTAAGGAAATGGTCGAAGAACGGCAAAAAAACTGGTTTGACCGGATATCCAAAATTTATCACCGCACCGACATCTTTGACCCGAAAAACTATAATCTGGTAATCGATACCACTAATTTATCAGTTGACCAAATTCTGAAAACCGTTCTAGATAAACTTGGGGATTGATATAATAGACTATATGCTTTACTCAAAAATTTTCGGCAAAACGGTTAAGACGGTGCCGGCCGATGCTACATCGGCTTCGCATAAATTACTTTACCAGAGTGGTTTTATCCGCGAGTCGACGGCCGGCCGCTATTTCTTTTTACCTTTGGGTCAACGCGTCCAACAAAAAATCCAGAAAATCGTCAAGGAAGAAATGGATCGCGCCGGCAGCCAGGAGATGCTGTCGCCGGTCCTCCATCCTTTATCGCTTTGGGAAGAAACAAACCGGACAAAAACCACCGGATTCGAGCTGATGACCATTAAGGATCGTCGAGACTTTCAGTTTGCTCTTGGTGGCACCGCCGAAGAAATGTTTGTCGATGTCGTCCGTAAGTTCCGCCTGAGCTATAAGGATTTACCGTTTAACATTTATCAATTTTCTCTTAAATTCCGTGATGAACTGCGTGCCCGCGGCGGACTTCTTCGTGTTCGGGAATTCATCATGAAGGACGCCTATTCTTTTGATGCCGACGAGAAAAGCTTCAAGAAAGAATATAGAAACATGTGGAACACATACTCACGGATATTTGATCGTCTGGGACTAAAAACAATCGTCGTCGAATCGGACAACGGCTACATCGGCGGCGACTACTGTCATGAATTCGTAGTAAAATCGCCAATCGGGGAGAGCCGATTCCTTATCACCGAAAACAGTTCTTATGCTGCCCACGAAGACGTCGCTAAATTTAAAAAGGATAATAAAAATATTGATGAGAAAATTCAGATAATGGAAGAAGTCGAAGCAAAAAGGGGAACAACAATGGAAGATGGTGTTAAATTACACAATAAACCTTTGTGGCAACAAATAAAAGATGTTTTATTCGTCGATGAAAGCGGTCGTTTCATATTGGCAATAGTCCGCGGTGATTATGATGTTAACGAAACCAAATTGAAACATCTGACCGACAGTCGCGACTTGCGCCATGCGACTGATGAGGAAGTCCGCGAAAAAATCCACTCCGAACCGGGATTTATCTCGCCTGTCGGCATTAAGGAAATTGTTAATAAAGGCATTTCATTTATCGTCGTCGCTGATGAATCTTTACGGACAATCAGAAATGCATATGGCGGCGCCAACAAAAAATTCCGTGATCTATACAACATGAATATCGATCGCGATTACAAAGCGGATATCGAAGGCGATATCGCCATGGCGCAGCCCGGATTTCAATCGCTATCCGGCGAGACATTACGGGAAATGCGCGGGATCGAAGTCGGTAATATTTTCCAACTGGGATATTATTATTCCAAAAAAATGAAGGACGCCGCTTTTATCGATAAAGATGGCCAACCAAAACCGTATTATATGGGTTGTTATGGTATCGGTTTGGGCCGGACCATGGCGACAATCGTCGAAGTATATCACGACCAGAAAGGTATCGTTTGGCCGGAGGCGGTGGCGCCGTTTGCCATCCATTTGGTGGGATTGGACCTGAAAGACGAAACGATTAAGAAACGGGCTTTTGATGTTTACAAGCAATTGACAAAACAGGATTATGACGTCCTTTTCGACGACCGGGAGTGGGCGAGTGCCGGTGAAAAATTCAGTGATGCCGACCTGATCGGCATTCCTTACAGATTGGTGGTATCCAAACGAACAGGCGATAAGATCGAATTCAAAAAAAGAAACGAAACTGCCACCGAACTTTTAGATCTTTCCGGTATAATATCTAAAATTAAATGAAAACCATCGTTACCCATCTTTCTCCCGACCTTGATTCGATCACTTCCACCTGGCTAATTAAACGCTTTCTTCCTGGCTGGCAGGAGGCAAAAATCGAATTCGTCCCGGCGGGATCGACTCTGAATAATGAACCGCCGGACATTAACTCCGATATCATCCACGTTGATACCGGTTTGGGCAAGCTCGACCACCATCAAACTCCAGCTTATACCAGTGCTTCCAAATTGGTATACCAATACCTGCTGGAACAAAACTGCCTGAAGGAAAGACTGGTCAAACCGCTGGAAAGAATGACCAATTTTGTCACCGACATTGACCATTTCGGCGAAGCCTTTTTTCCGGAAGCGACCGCCGACCGATACGATTTTAATCTCTATCAGATTGTTGAAGGATTAAAACCGGTTATCAACGATCAGCATAAACTAATGGAAACTGTTTTTCCGATGCTGGATGCTATCTTACAGGTAATGAGAAACAAAATCGCTGCCGAGGAAGATTTAAAAAACGGTTTTGTTTTCCGGTCGAAATTCGGCAAATCAGTGGCGATGGAAACAAAAAATGAGGAAGCGTCAAAACTGGCGCTAAAATCCGGTTTTTTCCTCGTCGTCCGGAAAGATCCGGAAAAAGGTTATGTCCGCATCAAAACCTTACCGAAAAAGGAGCTTGACCTGACTCCGGTCTATCAGAAACTTCACCAGACCGATAAAAAAGCCACATGGTTCTTGCACGTTTCCAAAAACATGCTTCTTAATTCATCGTCAAAAAATCCCAATTTTATCCCGTCAACCCTCCCGCTCAATCGATTGATTAAAATAATAAAAGAGGTATAATAACTATAATATCTTAATTTGAAAGGTAGGTGTATTATTTATGGTAGTTATAACCAAGAAAAAAGGCGAATCAAAAGACAGCATTTTCCGCAAATTTACCCGGGCGTTTATGGATGAAGATATTATTACCGATGTCCGGAAAAAACAATTCTATAAGAAACCGTCGCGTATTCGCCAGGAGGAAGAAAAGGAAAGACGAAAAAGCGGCAATCGACGTCCAGTCAGACGGACGATGTTCAGAAGAAAAACATCATGATCACTATTACCGCCTCATCACGCTATAAAATCAACCGCCGCCAGATTAAGACTGAAATTTCCCAGATTTTGACCGCTAACGGCATTGACGAACGCGATATCTTCAATATTGTATTTGTCGGCAAATATAAAATGCGGGAACTGACCCAAACGTATAAGCATGAAGACGAAACGCTGCCTGTCCTGTCTTTTCCATATAACGGTGAACAGATTGACAATGAAGTTATCATCGGTGAAATAGTCATCTGCTACCCGTTGACAATTCTTCTTGCCGCCGAAAGAAACAAACCGGTCGATATGACGATAATGGATTTGCTTAAACACGGCGTAAACAATTTGTTGAAAGCCAATGTTTTATCTTAAATACCGTCCTAAAAATATCGAGGAAATCGATAATACCCGTGTTAAAAACGTCATTAAAAAAATGCTGGCCGCACCGGAATTGCCCCATGCGGTTTTACTCGTCGGTCCAAAAGGAACCGGTAAGACGTCGACAGCGCGGATATTCGCTAAAGCCGTCAATTGTCTTCATCCGGTCGGTGGTGAACCGTGCAACCAATGTGCAAACTGCTTGAGTATTAACACCTCATCATCAACTGATGTCCTGGAAATGGATGCCGCCAGCAATCGCGGTATCGAAGAAATAAGAAATATGATCAAGGAAACAGCCTTCTTGCCGATGACCGCCAAATACCGAGTATTTATCATTGATGAAGCCCATATGATCACAATGGATGGTTTCAATGCCCTTCTAAAAACGCTGGAGGAGCCGCCGGCAACAGCAATTTTTATTTTGGCGACGACCAATCCGGAAAAGCTGCCCAAGACGATCATCTCTCGCTGCGTCAAAATCAATTTCGGCAAGGCCCAGAAAGACGATATCTTGCACATGTTTAAAAGAATTATTGCCACGGAAAAAATCAATTTTCCCGAAGAAATGTATACGCTTATCAGTACCCACGCCGAAGGCTCGTTCCGGGATGCGGCAAAAATCCTCGAGGAACTGGCGATGCAGAAAATCAAAACTGTTGCCGAAGCAGAAACGTTTTTGGGAATAAGTGGCAAAAACGATTTATTGGAAATTGTCGCCAAAGGGGATATTAAGAAATCGCTGGAATGGATCAATGAATTTTCCCAGAACGCCGGCAATTTCAAAAACCTGATCGAAGACTTGTTGGATGAGTTACGCCTTGTTTTACTGGTAAGAAAAGGTCTAGCGGTTGAAGACGCTCCACAGATAGTATTAACAACCAATCAGATCGTCACCCTAATAAAGTTATTAATGGAAGCTTATCAAAATCTGCGAACAACGCCAATCGAATCATTACCCCTTGAGATTGCAATTACAGAATTCTATAATATTAGAAATTCAGAAGTTAAAAGTTAAAATTCAAATGAGTTTTGAATTTTGAATTAATATTATGTTTAATCCTCTCGGCGGATTGGGCGACTTACAGAAGTTACAACAGCAAGCATCACAAATGCAGGCGGCATTACAGCAGGAAGAAGTGGTGGTCGAAAAAAACGGCGTCAAGGTCGTCGTTCGCGGTGACCAGGTAATTTCCGAAGTAGAAATAGACGGTGTCGTCGAAAATCGCATTGCCGATGCGATCAACGAAGCAATCAAAAAAACTCAGGAACTGGCCGCCAAAAAATTAATCGAAATCTCACAGCAGCAAAAACAATGATCAAACTTTTTACCGGCACAGCTAATCCTTGTTTGTCCGAAGAAGTTTCCAAGATACTTAAACTTCCTTTATCCAAAACGGAAGTCATTCGCTTCGGCAATTCCGAAGTCCGCGTCACTATCCAGGAAGATGTCAAATTAAAAACGGCCATTGTCATCCAGCCGCTGGCTAATCCAACCGATACCCACTTGATGGAACTGTTTTTCTTTTGTGACGCACTACGGCGACAGGAAGCCCGCCGGGTAATCGCTTATATCCCATATTTCGGCTATGCCCGGCAGGATATCCAGCATCGGCCGGGGGAATGCGTTTCCGCCAATGTTGTCATCCGTTTCATGGAATCAATCGGTTTCGCCAAAATCTATACGATCGATATTCATGATGAAGCGACGGAAGGCGTTTTTTCCATTCCGTTCAAAAATCTGACGGCATTGCCGCTTTTGGCGGAGAAAATAAAACAATATCTAAAAATTAAAAAACCGACCGATAAGGAAATCACCGTCGTTTCTCCCGACCAGGGTGGGGTAGAGCGGGCCCGTGATTTCGGCACGGCCTTTTACGGCACCGGCGATTTCTCGATGGCTGTCATTGAAAAAAGACGCGATCTACAAAACATCCATAAATCAAAGGCGCTTGATCTGTATGGTGATGTCAGCGGTAAAACTGTTATTCTGGTTGATGACATGGTGACTTCCGGCGGTACCCTAATTCATGCCGCCGAGCTGTGCCGTAGCCGAGGTGCTAAAGAAGTATTAGCAGCAATTGTGCATCATGATTTTACCGTCGATGCTCCGCAAAAATTAGCGCACGACTCCATCCATAAAATATTTTCTACCAATACAATTACTTTAAAGCCAGAGCAAAAATTTCCGAAACTGGAAGAAATCTCCGTCGCTCCGCTTATCGCCGGTGAACTGAAGAATTTTATTTAAAATTTATTCCTTCCTTCCATCGCTTTTTTTAAAGTCATGTAGTCGGCGTATTCCAGGCTGGCACCGATCGGTAAACCATAGGCAAGACGGGTAATTTTGAAATCCAACTTCAACTGTTTCTGGATTTCTTGTAATTTATTTTTGATGTACATTGCCGTTGCTTCTCCTTCCATATCCGGATTGGTCGCAAGAATAATTTCCTTGATCTGACCTTTACTGTTTCTGACTCTTGACAATAATTGTTCGATGTAAATATCCTCTGGCCGGATATTATTTAGCGGATCGATCCGGCCATGCAGGACATGATAAACACCTTTATAAATATCGCCGGTTTCGAAAGAAAGGAGGTCGGACACGTCTTCGACAACGGTGATAACGCTATGATCGCGGTTTTTATCATCACAAATTTCACAAACATCATCTTCCGTAAAATTCATGCAGACGGCGCAAAGCTTAATCCGCGCTTTCATATTAATGACTTCGTCGCCAAATTCCTTGAGGTCGCGATCCGGCAGCCGCAACAAATAGAATGCCAAGCGGTTGGCGGTCTTGGTACCGATCCCCGGCAAACGTTCGAAAAAGAAAGCGATTTTTTTCAGGGTAGGCGGTAGCGTACTCATTGTTCAATGACTTCAACGATGACCAGCGGCCGGCGGCCGCGCTCTTTGTAAAAAAACTCCTCCAAGTCACTTATTACTTCTCTTTCAATATTATAGACATCGAGAATTTCTTCCCGTTTCGGTTTGGTAATTTGTTCTATAAGTTGCGCCGCCTGCTCAAAAAGGCGGTTTTCTCCTTTTTCGTAAACAAAACCGCGGGAAAAAATCCGCGGACGGCTCACCAGTCGACCCATGTTGTCAACAATCAGAAAAGCGAAAACAACGCCTTCGGTCGAAAGCGTTTTCCGATCCCGAAGAACGACATTGCCGACGTCACCGACGCCATATGCATCGACATAAATATTATTAGTTTCGATCGCATCTCCCTTATAACCCTTATTTCCCTGACTAAACCAGACGGTTTCCCCTTCTTTCAGCAAAAAGAAATCATCCTTATCATGACCCAGGTCGGAAATGATTTTTTCATATTGCTGCTGGTGACGGACCGTACCGCCGATCGGGATAAAATATCGCGGACTGGTAAAACGGGCTAAAAATTTGAGATCTTCCTGGTTACCATGACCGGATGAATGCAATTGATCGGCGATATCGGAATAGATGACATCGGCACCCTGAACTACCAATTCTTCAATCAGTGTGTAAACTTCGTTTTCGTTGCCCGGAATCGGATCCGAGGAGAAAAATACCCGGTCACCCGGTTTTATTTTAACGTGCGGGTTTTGTTTATGAGCCAGTTTCGACAAAGCCGAGCCGTACTGCCCCTGACTGCCGGCGACGATCAGACAGATTTTATTGGACGGCAGGCGGTGGAGATCTTCTTCCTTGGCCGTCAAGCTCTGAGGAATCGGCAAGTAACCGATTTCCGCGGCCAGGCGGGTATTTTCCCTCATCGATCGACCTAAGAATACGATTTTCCGGTTAAATTTGATTGCCGATTCGACACATTGGCGGATGCGGGAAATATTGGACGAAAAAGTCGTCATAATAAATTTTCCTTTAGTTTTGCGCATTTCATCCTCGAAAGTCTGGCCAACAATGCTTTCCGATAGCGTCAGCCCGGGACGTTCTGCCCCCAGGCAATCGGACATAAGGCATAACACACCGTCATGGCCGGCTTTGGTGATGCTGTAAAAATCCGGCGATTGGCCATAAGGCGGCGTCAGGTCAAGCTTGAAGTCAGTACCGTGATAAATATTGCCGACCGGCGTTTTGATGAGAATATGCATCGTGTCCGGGATCGAATGAGTCATCCGGATAAAATTGAGGCGAAAATCGCCAAACTGATATTCTTTGGTATAATCCACTTCATTTACTTTAATATGCTGGTTAAATTCCTTGAATTTGTTTTCGACGAAAACTGAAGTCAGTTTGCTGGCATAAACCGGTGGCTGGCCCAAGACAGCATAATGATAGGGCAGGGCCGATGTATGATCTTCATGACCGTGCGACAAAACAATTGCCCGGATTTTGTCCACTTTGTCTCGTAAATAAGTAATATCGGGAATAATGAAGTCGACTCCAAGCTCTTTTTCCAGGGGAAAACCAATGCCGCAGTCAACGATGAGAATATCCTTTAGCTTGTCATTCTCATATAATTCATAAATATACATGTTCTTGGTCACGCCAACGATTCCCCCAAGCGGGATAAAGTGCAGTTTATATGTGTTCATATAATAATTATAATAGATATCGAAATGAAAATTACTAAAAAAAATGTCGAGGAAAAACTACTGGAAGTAATGGATCCTGAACTTAATATTTCGATTGTCGATTTAGGACTGGTTTATTATATCACAGTTGATGAAAAAAATAAAGTGGTAACTATCACCATGACGCTAACGACAATCGGCTGTCCCCTCATCTCCCTGATCGAACAGGAAGTCAAAAACAAGCTTAAGGAAATCGGTGTCCCTGAAAAAAATGTTAAGATAGATTTAACGTTTGACCCGCCGTGGTCAATGGATAAAATTTCACCGCGGGGAAAGGCAATGCTAGGTATATAACTAATTTTCAATTTAAAATTTATGAAGAAGGGGAGTTTCATATCGGACACATTCGAAAAACTGGATATCGGCGAAGGGGCTAAAAAGGCGGTTAAGCCATTGGCGGAAATGTCGGGAAAAATGCTGGAAAGTGTTTTTGATCTCCAGTCGCCGACCGAGCGGGGAATGGAGGAAATCGAAAAAGGCCAAAATACCAAGAAATCGACGCCGCTTAATTTTCAGAAACTGCAAAAAAAGTACGCCGACCAGGACAAGCAGAAAACGGATGCCCTGCGCCAGCGACTGTTTCAACTGGTCAAAAGCGAAGAAGAAAAAACCGTCATGAAAATGCATCAGGAGGAAATGGAAGAAAAGCAAAAGGAACTTTACGAGGAACAGGAGAAAAAGCGAAAAGTTGAAGAAAAAAAGAAACAGGAACAAATGTTGGGAATACCCCAGGGAAAAATCCGCCGGAGTATCTTCTCCCATAAAAAAGCTGCTCAGCGCGAACAGACCGAAGTCCGCCCGGCAAGTGGGAAACAATGATATAATAGAAATAAACGGGATGTAGTTCAGATGGCTAGAACACTTGGTTCGGGACCAAGAGGTCGTGGGTTCAAGTCCCGCCATCCCGACATTTAATAAACTCTGGCCGGATAAAAATATGACTATGGTTGCTCAATCCATTTGGATTGTTTATGTCATTTGCGCAATTTTTAGTATCATTTAAAATCCATTTTGATCGTCGCGATTCTAAAGGAAATTATCAAGAAGTGGTTTCCAGTCCCTACTATGTAGCTTTATACCGTCTTTTCGCGCAGGGCGATACGGTTGTAAACGAGGTAACCGCAGATGAGAATACCGGAAACTAATATATACTGCCCGCGGACGAGATTTAAAAATACGTCAAAGAATAAGGCGACCGGAACCAGAAACACGAAATAGGTAGCGACGAACAACCAATCATGGACAGTCATCTTGGAAATAAACATCGGTAGAATTTATCCTATCATAAAAACAGAATAAGTCTGTAAGAAACCAGTAAGAAATTTAGCCTCGGGATATATGCTATACTAATATCCATGAAAGTCTATAATACCTTGACCCGCCAGCTTGAAGAATTCCATCCGCTAACCGACAAAAAAGTCCTTTTTTATCAGTGCGGCCCGACAGTGTACTGGGTGCAGCACATCGGCAACCTTCGGGCAATAACCTGGGCTGATATTATCCGGCAGTCGCTGATTTATCTCGGTTTTGACGTCAGATTCGTCCGCAACTATACTGATGTCGGCCATCTGACAAGTGATGCCGACGCCGGCGAGGATAAAATGGAAAAGGGAGCGAAACGGGAACATCTCACCCCACAGCAAATCGCCGATAAATACATTAAAATTTTTGAGAATGATACGGCCGCTTTGAATATTCTGCCGCCTGACTTTACGCCCCGGGCGACAGAATATATTCCCCAAATGATCGATATGATCAAAATCCTCCTTGATAAAGGATACGCCTACATTACGTCATCGGCCGTCGTGTATGACACCAGTAAATTCAAAAATTACAACCAGTTAAACCGGCAAAATATTGATGAGATGAAAAAAGGGATGGGGAAAGGCCAGATCGAGGATCCGGAAAAAAAACATTTTGCCGACTTCAATCTCTGGGTTTTCAAAAAAGGCATCCATAAAAATGCCCTGCAGACATGGCCATCACCCTGGGGCGAGGGTTTTCCCGGCTGGCATATCGAATGTTCGGCCATGTCCCAGGCATTGCTCGGAACAACGATCGATATCCATATGGGCGGCGTCGAGCATATTCCCGTCCACCATACCAACGAAATTGCCCAAAGCGAAGCGGCCAACGGCGTCAAATTCGTCGATTACTGGCTCCATAATGAGCATCTGAGTGTCAACGAACAGAAAATGGCCAAGTCGACCGGCACCGGTTTTACTTTGCAGGAAATAATCAACAAAGGTTTTGATCCTTTGTCACTGCGCTATTTTTACCTCAATGCCCATTACCGTTCCAAACAAAATTTCACCTTCGACGCCTTACAGGCGGCACAAACCGCCTTTCGCAATTTGCAGGATAGCGTCCGTACTTTGCGGCGGCAAACGAAGCGACTGGCTTTATCGGAAGAAAAACTGAAAGCAATTGACCGTTACCACCAGCAATTTATCAACTTCATTTCTAACGATTTCCAAATCCCCCAGGCACTGGCGATGGCGTGGGAAATGCTTAAATCCAATATTCCGTCGGAAGACAAACTGGATTTACTACTGGAATTTGACCACGTTTTCGGATTGAAACTAAATGAAGTTACGCCATTATCCGTTCCACCGGAAATAACCGCCTTGACCAACCGGCGGGAAATGGCCAGGAAAGAAAAAAATTTCGCTGAATCCGACCGATTACGGAAAGAAATCGAAGATAAAGGATATATCGTCGATGATACGCCGGCCGGACCGAAAATAAAAGTCAAATAAATTTACCATGTATACTCCACCAGCACACAAACATCTCTTCCATATGACCCGTCGGTTTATCGCCAAGCGCTGGCTATCACTCATGCCGGCGCTCCAAATCGCCGTTACCGGCAGCCAGGGGAAAACCAATACGACACAAACGATTTACGGAATCCTAAAACAGATTGGCCTGACGGTCGTCACCGATATTAATTTGGACACTATTTATAATGTGCCGATAACTGCCTTAAGGGTAAGGCCGTCAACAAAGTTCGCCATTTTTGAATTGGGCGTCGACCATCCCGGCGAAATGGACAAACATCTGGAAATCGTTAAGCCGAAAATCGCCGTCGTCACCGGTATTTCGCCAGTCCATACCGATGCCGATCATCTCGGTTCGCTGGAAAATCTGATTAAAGAAAAACGGAAATTAATCGAAGCTTTGCCAAAAAACGGTTACGCAATATTAAACTACGATGACGAAAACGTCCGTAAAATGGCGCCATTTACAAAAGCGAAAATATTATGGTACGGTACCGACAAGAAACATTGTGATATCTGGGCAAACAAACTTAATGTTTCTCTTGAAGGAACGGCATTTAGTCTTAATGGACAACCGGTAACAACGCGGTTAATCGGAAAACATCATATATATACTATAATGACGGCTTATCTGGTTTATAAATTGATGGTCGACAACAACCAATTTCCACTAGTTTTAACCGATTTCAACCAATTTCTTTCCAATGTTATCCCTCTTCCCGGCCGGATGAGCGTCGAGCCCGGGCCGCTGGGAACGACGGTTTTAAATGATTCCCTCCGCGCTAATCCATCATCAACCGCATCGGGGTTACAAACGCTAAGCGAAATTGAATATAAAGGCGGCAGAAAAATTGCCGTCCTGGCCGAAATGGGTGAGCTGGCAGATCCGGTTGAAGAGCATAAAAAAATCGGCCGATTAATCGGCCGATTAAAAATCAATTTTCTTATCGGTATCGGTCCGTATCAAAAATATACCGTTGAAGAAGCGGTGAAATCAGGGATGGCGAAACAAAATGTTTTTTGGGTTAGAGATGTCAATGGTTCGGCCGAGATTTTAAAAAAGATAATCTGCGCCGACGATTTGATTTATCTAAAAGGTTCTTTGCACAAAGGTCTCTGGAAAATAACGACTATAATATCTTCATGGAAAAATATTTAAAGGTTTTCCAAATAACTTTTGCCCAGTATTTTGTTTACCGATTGTCATTTGTCCTCTGGCGGATACGCAATTTTTTTAATCTGATTTTTCTTTATTTCCTCTGGACTAGCGTCTTCCATGGCAAGACGGTGATTTTCAATTATACTATCGATAAATTAATTACCTATATTATTTTAATCAATATTATGACTGCGATCGTCCTCGGCACGCGGACAACCGATGTCGCCGAAGATATCATGAGTGGCAATATTGCCAATGATTTATTGAAACCGCTGTCTTTTTTTAAAGTGGCAATTTCCCGGGAATCAGCCGATAAAATCATCAACTTCCTGTTTTCGCTGGTGGAAGTTCTGATATTACTCATCGTTTTTCACCCGCGAGTATTTTTACAAACCAATATTGTCGCTTATCCGTTATTCATCCTTACGACGATAATCGGCATTGCCATTTCTTTTTTTATTTCCTTGTCCTTATCATTCATTGCTTTCTGGTCCAATGAAATCTGGGCGCCGCGCTTTATCTACATGACTTTGGTTTCGCTCATCGCCGGGACATTTTTTCCTCTCGACGTTTTGCCAAAACCGATTTATAATTTGCTGTTGCTAACTCCGTTTCCGTATCTGGTCTATTTTCCCAGTAAGATTTTTATCAGCGGTTTTTCTTTATCATTCATCTGGCCGATTCTTATCAGTTTGATTTGGTGTGTCCTTTTATACAGGATATTGTTAATTGTTTGGGAAAACGGCATTAAAAATTATGCGGCTTATGGGAAATAATTTGAAAAGAAATTTTAGTATCTTTTGGCTGCTGGCCACTTTCAGCTTAAAATCGACCTTTGAACATCGGACGGGTGTCGTTTTTTTTCTTATCGGCAAAATTATCCGTTTCGTCATATATTTTTTATTTATCTATTATCTGGTCAAGGGAACCAAACTGCTGGCGGGATATAATCTTAACCAAACGATTGTTTTTTTCCTGACTTTTAACTTCATTGATAGCTTGACCCAACTCCTTTTCCGGGAAGTTTACCGCTTCCGGCAATTGGTTGTATCGGCGGAATTTGATTCGGTATTGCTCAAACCCTACCATCCTTTCCTACGCATTCTTGTCGGCGGGGTGGATATCTTAGATGCTATCCTGATATTTCCTTATCTTTTTATGCTGATTTATTTCATTAATAAACTGCCTAATTTGTCCACCGATCAAATTCTGGTTTACATCGGCCTGGTCATTAACGCCGTACTCATTGCCACCAGTTTCCATATTCTTGTCCTTGCCCTGGCAATACTGACGACGGAAGTCGACCATGCCCTGATGATTTACCGCGACTTTACCCGGATGGTATCGATGCCTCTTGACATCTACCGCGAACCACTGCGGTCGTTTTTGCTTTTTGTCATTCCGGTCGGTATCATGATGTATGTACCGGTCCGGGCGCTTTTTGGCCTGTTAACGATTCCAGTATTTATTAACAGCATGGCGGTATCGATTATTTTTATTGTCTTTTCCCTATGGCTATGGAATTATGCCCTGAGAAAATATCAGAGCTGGGGAGGGTAACTTATGATTAAAGTCCAAAACCTAACAAAAATCTATCGCACACCAATAAAAACCGGCAATCCTTTAAGGGATTTCTTCGCGCGTCAATACAAGCAAAATACTGCTCTCGATAATGTTTCGTTTAAAATCGGGGAAAATGAACTGGTAGGCCTGATCGGTCCCAATGGCGCCGGCAAAACGACGACAATGAAAATCCTGTCCGGCATTTTGTATCCGACAAGCGGCAACATCAAAGTCCTGGGCTACACCCCTTCCGACAAAAAACCAGATTTTTTAAAAAAAATCGCTTTCGTCATGGGACAAAAAAATCAGCTCATTTGGGAGTTGCCGGCCACCGACGCATACGAACTGACCCGGACGATTTACGAAATTGACAAAAGGGAATTTAAGAAGACGGTTGATGACTTATGTAATTTGCTTGATTGTACCGATTTTATCAACCAGCCTGTCAAAACATTGTCGCTTGGCCAACGGATGCGGGTAGAATTAATAAATTCACTTTTACATCGTCCAAAAATACTATTTCTTGATGAACCGACAATTGGCCTTGATATTTTTGCCCAGACAACAATCATTAATTTTATTAAGGAATACCAGGAACGTTACCGATCGACAATAATTCTAACGTCACATTATATGCAGGATGTCCAGCGGCTGGCCAAACGGATTATTGTCATCAATCACGGCCGAATTATCTTTGACGGCCAACTGACAAAACTGATAAACAAATATTCACAGGAAAAAACAATCAACATTATTCTTAGTAATCGATTACCGGAAAAATTCCATTTACCCGACGATATCAAATGCGAATACGATTTTCCCACCCTGAAACTGAACGCCAGAAAAGAAAATATTGCTGGCACCCTCGCTTATCTTTTAAAAGAAATCGAATTTCATGATGTGACGATCGAAGACGAACCAATTGAAGAAGTGATTAAAAAGATCTTTACATCTTCTCAAAATACAGCGTCACGACCGAAGTGATCGTCTGACTGCCGGGTTCGATTTGTGGTGCAGCCACGCCTCCGAAACCCATTGTTTTCGATGCCATATCGTAAGTGATCGGAGCGGGATTCTGGTTTGATTCAACGATATTAGTGATTTTTCCCAATCGGATACCCAGCTGTTTTGCCAGCTTATTCGCCTGATCTTTGGCGTTATTGATAGCGGCATTACGAGCTAATTCCCGGAATTTGTCGGGATTATCGACGGCATAACGCACGCCGCCCACCTGGTTGGCACCGGCCTGCATCACCGCCTCGATCACTCTGGCGGATAATTCGGTGTTGGTTAATTTGATCGTAATGATAACGTTGCCGTTGTAACCGGAAATCCGGTTGATTTGATTTTCGTAACTATAATTGGGGTTGACCGAATAATTACTGGTTTTTATATCTTCTTTTTTTATCCCTAATGCTTTCAGCGCTTCAACAATTTTATTATTGGTATCATCGATTTTTTGCTGAACGGAAATAACCGTCGGTTCATTATTGACCGTGATACCAGCATCGATATAAGCGGTATCCGGTACGACAGCCACTTTGCCTTCGCCAACGATAGACAGTTCGGACGATTTGGTAGTTGATGTTAATGTTAACGGATATGAGATATTAAATATCTTAATCAGATACAAAGCGGCGAGAATAACAATAACAGACAGGAGTAAATATTTAAAATTTTCTTTATTCATAATTTAATCGTAGCACATTATATCTTTTTGTAAATTCGAATCACCGGATGATCAAATACGGAAAACGTTTCTTCCGCCTGCTCGTCGGATTTATTAATGCTGAATTCCGCCACTTTTTTAAATCCTAACCGACCGGAAAACAATTGCCGGTAATAATCATTTAATTTCGGGTACTTGTTTGCCTGATGGTTCATAAAAACTCTTCTTGAAGGAACAATTATATAATCGGCTGCCTTAATGTCCCGTACCAATTCCTGCTGTAATTCATAATTCTGGTCCAGGTCATAAAAATCAAAGGAAATATAGCGGTAGTTTTGGGTATCAAACGGCACATCGACGACATTGGCTGTTTCCGAAAGGATGATCGAATTTTTGGGGACGTGTTCACCAATCCATTCGGTAGCGGTAAAACGAACATCGGGGGAAAGATAAACGCGCAGATACATAATTCCGGGGATTATACTAATTAATATTATCAATACTACACCGGCATTAGAAATTGAAAACCTACCCGGCGGCAGGCAAAGTTGAAAATTGAAAATTCTCCAACGACGTCTGGATAACCATCGACTGATATCAATTAGCAACAATACAGAAAAGATTAACATTAACGGAAAGATAGGCGCCATAAATCTCGTCCACTTGGCAAAAAGGAATGCGTTAGGAACAAAGTAAATAAAAAATGCCAGCCGCAGCAAATTATATTCCTTCTTCTTCCACGATAAACCCAATATTCCTAATATCCCCAATATAAATACCGGCCAACCCAAAGCGTAGGGAAATATTTTAGTTAATTGAAATAAAACCGGAATTGTTCCGACAAATTGTCGCGTATAAAAGACGAGGATACGGCCGGCGGCCACCGCCGATTCGTAACTGATTGAATTGCGAAATTCGTCAAAAGAGAGTAAATTGTACGGCGAAAATATTATTCCGAATAACGTTGACAATCCAAGATATTTAATCGTTTGAGCAAAAACTTTCCGACGCCTCGGTTCATTAATGAATCGATATGTGATCACCATCAACGGCACTATCCAGAAAATAAGAGCGGATATTTTTGTCGCCGCCGCCAACCCCGACCATAAAGCCAGGAAAAAAATATTTTGATCGTGTTTTAAGGATTCGTAAATAATCAGCGAGTAAAAAAGCACGAGTAATGATTCTGTCGTGCCGAAATGGGCAAACTGAATCAGGGCAGGAGAAAAGATAAACAAAATGATAGATAAATGATTTAAGATTTTGGATTTATGATTTAAGAGGTTGAAAATTGCCAATAATGTAAACACATTAATTATCGATGCACCGGCGGAAATGAATCTTAAAGCGAGAGTGGTGTTAACAAATGTTAACGGTAAATGCAAAATTTGCAGCAGGAAATATGCTAGATATAGCGGAAACTGACCATAGGCAAAAAAATGAGGATTAAAGGAATTGGCCAATGATTGAACAGCAACCGCCATATTTCTTTCATCCGGGTGCATCGGATACGGCAACCCCCATCCTAAATTAATGATCCTTGTAAACACCAATAATATAGCAATACAGCAATATGACAATATTCTTTTCCAGTTGATTTTTTGCATGCCAAATATTATTATATAGCTTAGCAGAAAACTAATTATGGCTAAGTACGAATTAACTTTCCTTCTATCTGAAGAAGCGGAGTCAAAGAAAATTAAGGAATTGCTGGAATCGCTGACAGTGAAAATTGCGGCGGAGGAAAATTGGGGGCAAAAAACCCTGGCTTATCCGGTAAAAAAGAATCATGCCGCCTATTTTTATAACTGGACATTGGATGTCGATAAAGCGAAAGTAACCGAACTGAAACGCCGGTTAAATTTCCATGAGAAACTGTTAAGATATTTATTATTGACAAAGTAATATGGCCAGCCGTTCTTTGAACCGGGTGATTTTGATCGGTAATCTAACCCGCGACCCGGAATTGAAATACACCCCGGCCGGTACCGCCGTTTGCACTTTCGGTGTCGCCACCAATCGCAGTTGGACCACCAACGATGGCCAGACTAAAGAAGAAACGCAGTATCACCGGATTGTCGCCTGGCAAAAATTGGCCGAGTTGTGCGGAAAATTTCTGTCCAAAGGCAAGAAAGTATTTTTGGAAGGCCGGATCACTTACCGGTCGTTTACCGGCCGTGATGGCCAGCAGCGGTCGATTACGGAAATAGTTCTTGACGATTTCATCGTTTTTGGTGACGGCCGAAAAGCGACGGGAATGACGGCGGAAAAAAGCCCGGTTTCAAGTGAAGAAACGGCTTCTTCCGAACCGCCGACGGTGAGTGAGCAAAAACCATCGGAAGAAACGGTAAGGGAAGAAGATCCGGTTAAAGTCAACGAAAATATCAGCCCGGACGACATTCCATTTTAATTTACAAACCAATATGTCTAAATGTTTTTTTTGCCAATACAAAACGGATCCGAGTTTTAAAGACTTGGATAATTTGGAAAAATTCCTATCCCCCCGTAAAAAAATCGTCAACCGGGAAAAAACGCATTTATGCGCCAAGCATCAGCGGTGTTTGACGAAAGAAATTAAATACGCCCGCTATCTGGCACTCATTCCTTACGTCTCCTACCAAGGACTCCGCTAAAGTGCTATAATCTTATTTATGCAGGCTACAATCACTATTCCCGAAGGGGCCAAATGTTTGTTGAAAGCCGGCCAAACCGTGGATTTTGGCATGCCGTTTCTTGAAAAGAAATCAACGATGACCGTTACTCTCGAAGCCGCCAGCGCTTTAGGCATCGCCCCATCCAAAATATTCAATCACCTGCGAAAATTTGTCGGCGATACGATCAATGTCGGCGATTTGCTCGGTATTAATAAAGGGCTTTTGTCGACTAAAAAAATCAAAAGCAAATTCGCCGGCATGATCAAGGAAATCGACCATACTACCGGCAATATCATCATTGTTGCCGCCGGCGACTCCGACATGATCCAAAAGATATTTTTCCGGGGAGAAATTACCGCCGTCCATAAACAGGCTATCACCGTTGAATTAAAAAAAGGGCGGGAATTTCCGCTGCAAAAAATGACGACTGACTTTGGTGGAAAAGTATCGTACATTGAAAATGGATTGGATGGAAAAATATTTTTTGCCGAAACCATTACCGGCTACCTACAGTTAAAAGCCGAAGCCGTCGGCGCTGCTGGCTTCATCACTCTAACGCGCTTAAACGAAGAAACGGATCTACCTTCGGCCCAGTTAAAAAATATTGCCGACAGCAAAAAGATTCTCGACCTCCAACTTCCCTATTGCTTAATTAGTAGGGAACATAGTACAATTTACTTTTACGAATGAGTAATAAAATCACCAACATTCTGCTTTTTTTGTCGATCGGCGTTTTTTTGTTTGGCTGCGGCTATAAGCTGGGAGAATATAAAAGCCTTAACTTTTCCGGCTCGGTTAGCTATCCAGTCCTAAATGGTGCGCCAGCCGGTTTCGATTCCGGACTGTTTTGGCAAACATGGAATAATTTGCAGCAGAAATATGTCGATAAGAAGAAAGTTGATCCCAAAAAAATGTTTTACGATGCATTAAAGGGAATGGTTTCTTCAGTCGACGATCCCTATACTTTCTTTTTGACGCCGGATGAAAATAAGCAGACGAAAGAAGATTTAGGCGGCCAATTTGAAGGTATTGGTGCTCAGCTGGGCTTGAAAGACAACCGAATCATCATTATCGCGCCGCTAAAAAACTCTCCGGCAAAGAAAGCGGGAGTGAAAGCCGGTGATTTTATCAATGATGTCGATGGTCAGTCGACCAAGACCTGGACACTGACCCAGGCGGTATTGAAAATCCGCGGTAAAAAAGGAACGAAGGTAACGTTAACTCTGGAACGCGATGGTAAGGAATTTACCGTAACCATTACCCGGGATCAGATAACCGTTTCCTCAGTTGATTTATCTTATGAAAATAATGTCGCTATCTTGAAATTGAACCAGTTTGGTGACAATACCAATGCCGAGTGGGATAAAGCGGTCGCCGATATTAAGACCAAATGGGACAAAAAAGAGATTAAAGGCATGGTCCTTGACTTGCGCGATAATCCCGGCGGGTTTTTGGACAGCGCGGTTTATCTCGCTTCCGAATTTCTACCGCAGGGAAAATTAATTGTCAAGCAGGAATCAACCACGACCGGAAACCACGATTATTACTCCGAGCGTTCAGGTAATCTTCAGGATATTCCATTATCAATACTAATTAATAAAGGGTCGGCGTCGGCGTCGGAAATCCTGGCCGGGTCCTTAAGGGATTACAACCGGGCAAAATTAATTGGTGAAAAAAGTTTCGGCAAGGGCTCGGTCCAGGAAGCGCTTGACCTGAAAAATGGCGCCGGATTGCACGTCACTGTCGCTAAATGGGTGCTGCCCAACGGCGATTGGATTAACGGCAAAGGAATCGAACCGGATATTGCCGTCGAAAATAAAGTTTCCGAAGGCAATACGCTCGATCGGGCTTCGGATAGCCAGTTAGATAAGGCAATAGAAGTTGTTTTAAATAAAAACAAATGAAAAAACTAATCGTCTTGATCGTGCTTTTGGTTGCAATAGTCTATGTCGGGCAAACAGCTCATCTTCTGCCCGCCAAATTGGGTTTACCGCAACCGCCAGCGGCACCGGCGACAAAACAAACGGTCGTCTATGAGGAATCAGTCATTACTAAAGTTGTCAAGGAAGCAATTCCGTCAGTTGTTACCGTTGGGATAAAAACAACGACGACCACCGGTAATAGTTTTCAATTTGATCCGTTTAACCCGCTTGCGCCGTTCCAGCAGGTTCCCGGCCAGACGCAAAATGTCGAACAGAATATCGGGAGCGGCTTTATCGTATCTACCAACGGTCTAATTATCACCAATAAACATGTCGTTTCCGATACATCAGCCGGTTATCAAGTATTGACGAATGACGGAAAAAAATATACAGTGGATAAAATTTACCGTGATCCGTTGAACGATTTGGCGATTTTGAAAATCAATGCTAGCGGCCTGAAACCGCTTAAACTCGGCGATTCCACTCATTTGGAACTGGGGCAGTTGGCAATTGCCATCGGTACGCCGCTTGGTGAGTTTACCAATACTGTCACCAAAGGCATCATTTCCGGATTGGGCCGAGGAATAACTGCCGGTTCACCTTATGAAGGGTATGTGGAAAAACTGGATAATGTTATTCAAACCGATGCACCAATTAGCCCCGGCAACTCCGGCGGCCCACTTCTTAATTCGGCCGGTCAGGTTATCGGCGTCAACACCGCCATTGCTTCCGAAGGACAAAATATCGGTTTTGCTATCCCCGTCAACGTTGTCAAAAATCTGATCGATAATTTCAATAAAAACGGCGGCACTTTTGAACGGCCGTACATCGGCGTCCGTTACAAAATGATTGACCAACAGACCGCTGTTTTAAACGATCTGGTTCAGGGAGCCTACGTCGTCGAAGTCGTTCAGGGTTCGCCCGCCGACAAAGCCGGCATTCAGAACGAGGATGTCATCACCGAATTCGACGGCAGAAAAATCGACGGTAGCAATGACCAAATACTGACCCAGCTTATTAATGAAAAAAAAATCGGCGATCGGGTCCAACTAAAAATAGTTCGCGATAAAGAAGTGAAAACCGTCACCGTTACCCTTGGTACCGCCCCTTGATGATACGTAACCAATATTGAACTGACATATATTTTCATTGCTTTGCGTGAAGCCGTTAAGGGCTGGGCGATCGTGGCTAAGCAATTGACTGCTCGATCGAACCGGATTTCCTGCCGGAATATATGATACGTTGCCGCAATGAATTTTGACAACAGATGAAAACCGAACAATGTCTGATGATACGGCTGCTCTTCTCCGCGTTTATGTTAGAATAAAAAGTGCTATAATTCTTTTTATATGGCGATAAATCAACCACAAACATTAAAGGGTTTCCGCGATTTTTTGCCCGTCGAAAAGCGGAAACGGGATTTTGTGGCCCAAAAAGTCCGGGAAATTTTTGAAATCTTCGGCTTCGAACCGCTGGAAACGCCGACTTTGGAATATGCGTCGCTTCTTTTAGGTAAATACGGCCAGGAAGCGGATAAACTGATTTATTCATTCAAAGATCGGGGAGAGCGTGAAGTGGCCCTGCGTTACGATCAAACAGTGCCGTCAGCCCGTGTCCTCGCCCAGTATCAAAATGTTTTGCCGAAATATTTCCGGCGCTATCAGATCCAGAATGTCTTCCGGGCCGACAATACCCAAAAAGGAAGATACCGCGAATTCACCCAGTGCGATATTGATATTTTCGGCTCGACTTCGCCGGTCGCCGACGCGGAAATACTAGCAACCACTTATTTTGCTTTTAAAAACGTTGGGTATCCTGAAATAAAATTATTGGTTAACGACCGACAAATTTTATTTTTAACTTTAAAATCTTTTGCTAAATCTGAAGCGGAAATAATGTCGTTAATTCAATCGATTGATAAATTGGATAAGATCGGCCGCAGTGAAGTGGCTAAAGAAATAGAAAAGAAAGAACTATTGTCTTATGATAAAGCAACCAAAGTTATTGAGGCGATTGAAAATCGAAAAAACAAACCGCCAACCGCAAACCTTCAAGAAATTATTGAGTATGCAGTCAAACTTGGCGTGCCAAAAAAAGATATTATTTTTACTTCAAGATTAGCCCGAGGTCTAGATTATTATACCGGAATGATTTTCGAGGTCTCTCTTCCCGGATATGGCGCCGGCAGCTGCGGCGGCGGCGGCCGTTATGATAAATTGATCGATCAGTTGGGCGGCGTTGATATTCCGGCCGTCGGCATCGCTTTCGGTTTTGACCGGATGATGGATGCGGCGGAGGAACTCGGAATTATTCCCACAGAAAATATCGGCACCCAGGTCTTGGTGACAATTTTTGATCCGAACTTGATCTATAATTCTTTGACTGTGGCCGAAAAACTGCGCCAGGCAAAGATCAAAACCGAGCTCTATCCGGCGATCGATAAACTGGACAAGCAATTAAAATATGCCGACAAAATCAAAGTGCCGTACGTTGTGATTATTGGGCCGGAAGAAGTGAAAAAAAATATCGTTAAGGTAAAAAACATGAAGACAGGAGAACAGAAAGAGTACACGATTGATGACTTCATTAAATTTCAAATTTGAAATTGATTAGAAATTAGAAATTAAAAATTTATGGTAATAAACCCAAACATCGCTATCATCGAGGCCCTACCCGGCGTCGGCGGCGATGAATCCAAACTGTGGATGCAGGAACTTTTGCTATCATATCTTCGCTTTGCCCAAAAACGAGGATTCAAATATTCTTATTTGGAAGATAACGTCATCAGAATTTCCGGCGAAAACGCTTTCAAGCTTTTTCAGCGGGAAACGGGCGTCCACCGAGTGCAAAGAATTCCGGAGACGGAACGCAAAGGAAGAATTCATACCTCAACCTGCGTCATTGTCGTCCTGCCGCAAATAATCCAGTCAGATATCCGGATCAATCCCGGCGACCTCGAATGGCAGTTTTACCGCAGCGGCGGCCACGGCGGACAAAACGTCAACAAAGTCTCGACGGCTGTCCGGTTAACTCATAAACCAACGGGTATTGTTGTTACCGCCAGCCGCGAACGTTACCAGGAAGCCAACCGTAAAATCGCCATGGAGCTTTTGGCCGGCAAACTTTACCAACTGGAGGAGGAAAAGAAAAAAGGCGCCATGTATTCACTTGTCAAAAACGTCGGAACTGGGGAGAGGGCGGACAAAATCCGTACTTACAATTTCCCCCAGAACCGTTTAACTGATCACCGTATCAACAAAAGTTTTCATAACCTGGAAGATATTATTGAGGAAGGAAAGTGGGATAAAGTACTTACTTCATAATCTACTGTACTACTCCGTTTTTATCGACAATCACCCCGTAGTCGTCGCGCAGATTGGCATCGGCAGTGGCCGTTTTGTCATCGGCCGGCGTCTGATCAATAAAATATAGGAAATTACCCGCTTCAACGATATAAGCCTGACCGATATTTGGCGAACCCTTGGCGGTAAAAAGAACTATTTCCGCCCCCTTGACCGATTTCTGCATGGTAATATTGAAATTGGACAGTGCTTTTTTAGTTTCGGCCGACATTGTCCCCGGATAAGCCTTATAGGCGGATTTTGCCAGAGGAGATTCAGTCAGTGTCATTCCTTTAGTTAGGACCGGCGGCCCAGCTGTCAATTTCGACGGTACCGCTGGCGGTTTCTGATAATGCATCTGGTATATCCAGTATCCTTGAAGCATAACAATAATTATCAAAATGACGATAATGAAGTTTTTTACCATGTGAAACATGGTAACTACCGAAATTAATAAACCGGTGAGAAGCAAGTAAGGATTGGGTTAAAAATGTCCTGTATTTTTTGAATTTTTTCTGCTATAATTTAAGCCTATGAAAGCAAAAATCCATCCGCAATATAATCTGCAAGCGCAGGTTGTCTGCCAATCTTGCGGCAACACGTTTACCACGGGATCAACCAAATCGTCCCTGACGGTCGAGGTCTGCTATAAATGTCACCCGCTTTATACCGGCGAGCACCGTTTTCTTGATGTTAAAGGCCGTGTTGATACTTTTCAGAAAAAACAGCAATTCGCCAAACAGTATCAGGCGACAAGCTCCAGCAAGAAAAACAAGAAAGACAAGGAAGAGAAACAGGCAAAATCTTTGCGTGAACTTTTGGGAGAAGTGTGATATAATGTTTTTTGCCTAAGATACCGGGTACAAAAATAAATCCCGGTGAACATTCCGCAAGGGCGGAGGAAGGCTAAAATATGGCTACACAACAAAAACAGAAACAAATCGATTCATTAACGGATAAATTAAGTAAGGACAACAATTTCATTCTTTTGCAGTTTGATAAAACCACCCACCAGTCACTGGAAACGCTTCGCCATAATTTAAAAAAAACCAACTCTTTTTTAAAAGTGCTTAAAAATACTTTATTTGAAAAAGCGATTAATAAACTGTCTTCTTCCAATAAGCTTTTTACCGAGTTCCGTAAAAAATTCCTGCCTTTAAAAGACACATCGGCGATACTTACTTTCACCGGTGACTGGAGCGAAGGCTTGCATGCCGTTTCGGAATTCATGCAAAAAGAAAAATCTTTGAGTTTCAAATCGGGCGTATTAGATAAGCAGGTTTATGAAATGGCCGAAGTCGTCCGGATTTCTAAACTGCCGTCCAAGACAGTTTTGATGGGCAACTTGATCAGCAGCTTGAAAAGTCCGGCTGCCCATTTGACCAATTCCTTCAAATTCAATATGATAAAATTCGTTTATATATTGCAACAAAAATCAAAAACTGCTTGATAAAGGAGGTGAATATATATGGCTGAAGTAAAATTAAACGAAAAATTGCAAAAAATCGCTACTGAGATCGAGAGTTTGACCGTCGTCGAAATGGCGGATTTATCAAAATATCTTGAAGAGAAATTCGGCGTATCGGCAATGCCGATGGCTGCCGCCGCTCCGGCCGCTGCCGCTGCTGCTGCTCCCGCTGAGGAAAAAACATCATTCAACGTCGTTTTAACTGCTGCCGGTGAAAATAAATTGGGCGTCATCAAAGCTGTCCGGGAAATTCTTCCCAATTTGGGTCTTATGGAAGCTAAGAAATTGGTCGAATCAGCGCCAAAAGATTTATTGACCGACGTGAAAAAAAACGCGGCTGAAGAAGCGAAGAAAAAAATCGAGGCGGCTGGAGGGAAAGTGGAATTGAAGTGAAATTTGAAGCTAAATATACTATAATTAAGACATGCCAAACGACACAAAAAAATCGACTTACGGAGCCGAATCCATTGTTGTCCTCGAAGGTCTGGAACCGGTCAGAAAACGGCCGGCGATGTATATCGGCACTACTTCCCAATATGGCGTCAATCATTGTTTGAATGAGATCGTCGATAACGCCATCGATGAAGCGTTAGCCAGCTTTTGCCACAACGTCAAAATCATTATCGGCGACAACGGCTACTTGACGGTTCTTGACGACGGCCGCGGTATTCCGGTGGAGAAAGTCCATAAATATAATACTTCCGCCTTGGAGCTGGTCATGACCAAACTCCATGCCGGCGGTAAATTTAATGGTGGTGCCTACAAAATTTCCGGCGGTTTGCACGGAGTTGGCGCATCAGTCGTAAACGCGTTATCGTCGCATTTTATCGTCGAAGTGCGGCGCGCCGGCAAGCTATACCGCCAGGAATATAAAAAAGGCATTCCCCAAACTCCGGTCAAATCAGTCAAAGAATCGATGCTGGGATTTGATTTTGTCAACGGAACAGCCGTTTCTTTCCTGCCGGATCCAGAAATTTTCAAGGAAACAACCGAAATAAATTATGGTATTTTCAAAAAACAGATCAAGGAACGGGCCTATTTGATTAA
>JAJYLO010000003.1 GCA_021787635.1 bacterium
TCGTGAGACAGTTCGGACTCTATCCTGTGCAAGCGATTGGATTTTTGCGGAGACACTCCTACAGTACGAGAGGACCTAGGATGTAAAGATCCCTGGTGTACCGGTTGTCCTAAAAGGGCATTGCCGGGTAGCTATATCTTTAGTCGATAAGCACTGAATGCATCTCAAGTGCGAAGCGCACTCCAAGATTAGAAATCCCGATAAGCTTACCGGAAGAAGACCGGTTAATAGGCGTCAGGTGTAAGCCTTGTAAAAGGTTTAGCCGAGACGTACTAAGTAGCGACTCTCCCATCAATTTTGCTAGTTAAATAAGAAGTGACAATACTATCAATCGATTCTGGAATTGAACGAACCGGTTACGCCGTTTTTAGGAACGGCCATTATCTGACTTCCGGTTTGATAAAAACTTCCAAAGCACAAATAAAAGAAAAGCGGCTTGAACAAATCTACAATGCCATAAAAGAATTGGTGAAAAAAAATAAACCGGAAAAAATAGTGCTTGAGCGGTTATTTTTCTTTAGTAACCAAAAAACCGTTATTACGGTTAGTCAAACGCAGGGAGTTGTCTTATTGTTGGCGGCCCAAAACAATATTCCGGTCGAATTCCTTACCCCGCTACAAATTAAGTCGATCATTACGGGCTATGGCAAGGCGGATAAAAAAGCCGTCCAGAAAATGATTGCCCTGACATTAAGTATTCCCGGCATCACCCAAGATGATGAAGCGGATGCGGTAGCCTGCGGATTAGCCTATTGCTACCTCAATAAAAATCTATTAAAATGAACAAATGAAATCAGTAGTATTGATCATTCTTGATGGATTCGGATTGGCACCGCCCGGGCCGGGCAATGCCATTCAATTAGCCAATCCCACTAATATTAACTCATATTTATATTCTTATCCCAATACCACATTACGCGCTTCCGGTCAAGCGGTCGGTCTACCGCCGGAGGAAGCCGGCAATACCGAAGTCGGTCACATTAATCTTGGCGCCGGTCGCGTCGTTTATCAGGATCTGCCGCGGATCAATATGTCGATTGCCGACGGCAGTTTTTATAAAACCGAGGCATTTTTGAAAGCGGTTGACCATGTATACAAAACCGGCGGCCAGCTTCATTTTCTTGGTTTGATCGGCGGCGAAAATAGCGTCCATGTTCATTCTGATATCGAGCATTTATATGCCTTGCTTTATTTTGCCAAAGAAAAGAAGGTTCAAAACGTTTATATACATGCCATTACCGATGGCCGGGATTCACCGCCAAAATCGGCCGAAACAATCATCGGTCAGTTTGAGGAAAAAATAAAAGAAATGGGGATTGGTCGGATTGCCACCGTCAT
Organism: bacterium; assembly: GCA_021787635.1. Taxonomy (GTDB): domain Bacteria; phylum Patescibacteriota; class Microgenomatia; order UBA1406; family GWC2-37-13; genus JAJYIQ01. The sequence continues at coordinate 1,339 of JAJYLO010000003.1, forward strand.
GGGTCGCTATTTTGCCATGGACCGTGATCATCGCTGGGAACGGACGGCCAAAGCTTATTTTTGTCTGACCCAGGGTCAGGGCAATCAAGCCACCTCCGCCAAGGAAGCGATTCTCAATTCATACAATAAAGACGTTACCGACGAATTTATTCCGCCAACCAATATCGTCGAGGATAATAAACCGATTGCGTTAATTAAGGAAGGCGACGCTGTCATTTTTTTTAATTTCCGAATTGACCGGCCGAGACAATTAACAAAGGCCTTCGTCCTTGACGAATTCGAGAATCAGGCCAATATACCGGCTTCTTTTGATCCTTATGCCGTCAAATATCATAAAACCCATTTCCCTGAATTGGAAAATCTTACTGCCCCTTTTAAAAGAGGAGATAAAATCAAAAATCTTTTTTTCGTGACGATAACGGAATACGAAAAAAACCTGCCGGTCGCCGTTGCTTTTCCGCCGGTTATCGTCCAATTACCTCTAGGCCGTATCCTATCCGAAGCCAGATTACCCCAGTTGCGAATCACCGAGTCGGAAAAAGAGCGGTTCGTCACTTTTTATTTCAACGGACAGCGGGAAGCGGCTTTTCCGCTTGAGGACCGACTAATTATTCCATCACCTAAAGTGCCGACATACGATCTTAAACCGGAAATGTCCGCTTATGAATTAACCAATTCCATCCTGGCCAAAATGCGGGAAAGCAAGTATAAACTGATTGTCGTCAATTTTCCCAATCCAGATATGGTCGGCCATACCGGCAATATCCAGGCAACTATTACGGCAATTAAAACAGTGGATAATTGCATCGGTAAAATCGTTCAGGAAGCCATGATCCTCGAATATTCAGTCATCATTACCGCTGACCACGGCAACGCCGAGCAAAAAATCGATTTGAAAACCGGCGAGATATCGACCGAACACACCACCAATCCGGTCCCGTTTATTTTTATCGACGAAGCATATCAAGGCCGGTTTACCAAACTGCAGACTGGTATTTTAGGTGATGTTGCGCCGACAATCCTTTCCGTCATGGGACTGCAGAAACCGGACACGATGACGGGAAGAAATTTACTAGAGGAACTGAAGTAATCAATTTGCTCCAATTTTTGCTAATATTTTCGCCGCATATTTAGCTCCTTTTTCCATCGAAGCGGCAATATTACCCGATTGAAGATAGCCGGCAATGAAGCCGGCGCAATAGCCGTCGCCGGTACCGGTGGTGTCGACGATCCTCTCCGGCCTGATGGCGATCTGATGATAAATTTTTCCGTTGTAATAGGTATAGCTGCCCTTCGCTCCTTCGGTGACGACGATAATCTGATCGTTTAAATATGGAATATACCATTGAATAACATTTTCCCGAAAATGAATATCCTTATACGGCGCTTTGACAATCTCGGCGAACTCATGGCCGTTGACAATAATGATATCGGCCGCATTGAGAAGAGAGAACAATTGGTCCTTTGGCCGACGACAATCCTTGATACCGATATTCAGTACCGTCATTACTTTTCGGTGCTTGAAAAATCGCAAAAGCGCTATTCGTTCATGCAACGATACATCAGGCAAATTACCCAGATATGCCATTTTGGTTTTGAAAATATCGGTCAACTCGTTTCTTTCACTGACCAGATGCTGATGCGGCGTATTGTAGTTGATGATCGACCGTTCACCGTTATCGGCAAGAAGTATCGTGGAAATATTCCAGTAATCGTCTTCGATATCACACAATCGGTGGGAGATGGAATGGCTATCCAGCTGGTCAATAATGATTTTTTTAAATTGATTATTGCCGATTTTACCCATCACCGCCGTTTTCATTCCAAGATGGCTGCCGCCGATCGCCACATTGGCCCCGCCACCGCCAATGCTGGTATGGAAATAGTCGGGGACATATTTGCCGCCGATCGCCAGCTGGAAACGACCGTCACGAAAGGTAAGCGACTCACCCTTAAAAAAAAGGTCGACGCTTATGCCACCGATAGAAATCAGGTCATACATGCTATAATTATTATAACAGCAATAAATTATGTTAACTATCATCTGCGGCGAGGATAATGTCGAATCCCGCAACTATTTTCTCGATCTCAAACAAGCCTACGAGAAAAAAGACTATGAAGTCCAAAATGTCAATTCGCTGGAAATCGATGATGTCCCGTCTTTATTTGCCCAAAAACGGGTTTATTTTATCGAAAATTTAAACCGGAAAATCAATAAAAAAAATTTAAGAATAATGAGGGAAGTAAAAAGAATTACTGAAAATAAAAAAATAGAAGTAGTTGATTGGGAAGATCAGGTTTCCGCGCGAGAACTGAAAATCAACGGCGCGACCGTCAAAGAATTCAAACCATCACAAAACATTTTTAAACTACTTGATTCCTGTTATCCTGGGAATATGAGTAATTTTCTGAAAATCCTTCACGATATGCCGCCGAAAATTGAGGAAGGCTTCATTTATATCATGCTCGCCAGACACATCAGAAACCTGCTGCTGCTCAAAACCGGGGATGGAAACACCAAGCTTAGCCCCTGGCAGGCGGCCAAACTGCGCAACCTGGCAAAATTCTGGACTATGAAACAGTTAATCGCCTTTTACGACGGCCTTTTCCGCATTGACGTTTCCTCGAAAACAGGCAATAATCCATTTTCCTACGCGAAATCGCTTGACATCCTTACCAATTATTTCTTATGATGGCACCATATGGATATTAATCCGGAGATTTTCAAAGCCTATGACATCCGCGGCATTTATCCGGCGGACATTAATAAAGAAAATTTCCCCGATATTATTAAGGCAATTTATTCTTTTTTCGTCAAGAAAACCGGCAGGAAGAATTTATCAATCGTCCTTGGTCGGGACACCCGGATTTCCGGTCAGCCGCTGATGGAAATCTCGCAGAAAACGCTCGTCGAATATGGAGCAGCCGTTTATAACATCGATCTAACCTCCACGCCGACTATGTATTATGCCGTTTTTAAAACCCAGGCTGATGCCGGTATTCAAATCACCGCCAGTCATAATCCCAAGGAGTGGACCGGCATTAAATTCCTTATCCGCGACGGCGATAAGGCATTCAAAGTATCTAAAGATACCGGCATGGATGAGGTTAAGGATTTGGCGATCAGTAAACAGTTTGTCAAACCGGAACCGGGCGGAAAAGTGATTGACAAAAAAAATATTTTAGTTGACGAGGTAAAGGATGCTCTGGCGGAAATAAATCCACCAAACAAAAGACGGTTGAAAATCGTGTCCGATACCGCCAATGGCATGGGTGCCCTATACCTTGATGAAATATTCAAAAATTATCCGGTCGATTGGGTAAAGATGAATTTCGAACTCGACGGCAATTTTCCTGTCCACCAACCAGATCCACTGCAGTTTAATCTCTATAAAGACCTGCAGAAGAAAGTTATTGACGAAAAAGCCGATCTGGGAATCGCTCCCGATGGCGACGGGGACCGGGTGTACTTCGTCAATGAAAAAGGAGAAATAATTATTGCGACAATGATCACTTCGCTTATCGCCGAAGAAATTTTGACCAAAAATCCCGGCGAAACGATTGTCGTCGATATCCGCTATACCCGCAACGTCGCCAATGTCATCAGAAAATTTGGTGGAAAAATGTCGGTATCGCCAGTCGGCCATGCATTGATTACCAAACAGTTAAACGATGCCAAGGGTGTTTTTGCCGGCGAATCTTCGGGCCATTTCTACTTTCGAGCGACCGGCGGAGCGGAAAGCTCAATCCGCGTCATTCTCTATGTCCTAAAGGCGATCCAGGAAGAAAATAAGCCGATTTCCGAAATTCTGGCCGGATTTAAAACGATTGTTGAATCGGGCGAACGTAATTTTATTTTGCCCGACGGAACCGATGTCAAGAAACTGCTGCAGAATATTGCTGACATTTACAAAGATGGTAATGTATCCTGGCTCGACGGCGTGGCCGTCGATTATCGCGACTGGCGTTTCGGCATCCGGACATCGAATACCGAGCCGCTTATGCGCCTGAACGTCGAAGGCAACTCTAATCCGCTTGTCAGCGCCAAATTCCAGGAACTGACCGATCGGATTCTCCAGGCCGGAGCTAAAATAAAGGGATAAAAATCTGCTATAATTAAGCCATATGCCCGACAATCAACCGGTGAAGCTTTCACAGTATACCGACGCGTTAATTAATGCTTTACGATCCATTAAGCCCCGGCCCCGACCCGATGATTTTTCCCAGCTCATGGTGTCACAAACGGTTTCTTTTTTCGCTTTAGTTTATGAGAAAATTCGCAATGCGGTCGAATTCCGGGAAGACCATTTGATCTTGCGGGCAGCGATTGAGCGAATACTTAAACGACGGTTGTCGCTTAACCCGGCCGGTCGGGGAGAGGGAGAAAATCTTTTACGTGAGCTTTTGTGGGCGCGTTATTTCGATAATGGCTCCTTAGGCGGCGAAGATGTCATAAAAATCCAGGCGATTATCGACCGCTATATCGAACTGCGGAAACAGATTGTCGTCGGCCGCAATGCCGACAGGCAGCAATATCTTAATCAGTTTCTACTTGATATTGCCACGTGCGAAATCGAAGAAGCGCTTAAACCGGCGCTAGCCGCTAAACACGCCAGCTATACGTTTTTTATCTATCAGGTCCTTCGCGGCAAAATTAAAATCGAAGGCCTGACTGACGAACAAAAAGATGCTTTTTTCCTGGTGGCGATCGAGCGCGCCTACGGCAAAAGCGACAAACCCTACCAACGATACCATTTATTCACTACCTTGTATAAACCGTTAAGCCGCTATAATCAAACGGAAATTACCGAGCTGGGGCCACAACTGCCGGCCATCTTTTCCAAAGTGGACCAAATGATCACCAACCCCTATGTCGATAACCTGGCGAAATTTACCCGAAAACAGCTGCCGCCGTTTCTTGTCCTTTTTGATATCTTTGACCAAAAATTGAATGAAGTCGAAAGCATCCTATCCGACAAACAGAAATTATGGAATGAAGTCGATCTAACCTGCCGTGAGAAATATCAAGCGCTTGGCGGACGCATCCGCAACTTAGCCATCAAAAGCTTTATTTATATTCTGGCGACAAAAATGATTTTCGCCCTGATTTTAGAATACCCGCTTTCACTGTATGTATACGGCGAAGTCAATATGGTTTCGATCGCCATAAACAGCTTTTTCCCGCCGATTCTCATGCTTATTATTTTAGCTTTTTTCCGCGTTCCCGGGGAAGACAATACCCGCAAAATTTACCAGCGGATTGTCGAAATTATCGATGCCGACCGCAGCTTTGAGACACAGGTCGCGTTTATGCCTAAGAAAGCCCGGGTAAGAAGGCCGACGCTCGTTTTCGGCTTCACCATTTTTTATTCCCTGACTTTCATCATTACTTTGTGGCTTATTTACGAACTATTGTCTTTTTTGCATTTTAACCTCATCAGCCAGTTTATTTTCGTTTTTTTCGTCAGCGTCGTCACCTTCTTTTCTTATCGTATCCGTCAGATCGTCAAAGAACTTCAACTCAAGGAAAAAGAAGGGATTTTTACTCCGCTTATCGACTTTTTCTTTATGCCGATACTGTCTCTTGGCAAGTTTTTCAGCGAGGAAGTCGCTCGACTAAGTTTTTTCGTTTTCATCTTCGATTTCCTGATTGAGGCGCCTTTTAAGCTGGTATTTGAAATTGTTGAAGAATGGATATCGTTCGTCCGGAAGCGAAAAGAAGAAATCATATGAGAATTGCGATGATCTCCTACCACGCCTGTCCCCTTGCTTATCAGGAAGGTAAAGAAACCGGCGGTATGCAGGTATATGTTCTCGAACTAACCAAAGCCCTGGTGAAAATGGGGCACCGGGTCGATATTTACACCCGGATCCAGGATACGGTCAGCCCGGAAATCGTTGATTTCCTACCAGGTATGCGCGTCATCCATTTGCCGGCCGGACCGCGACACGGATTGGACAAGAAATTGCTCGTTAAGCACATTCCGGCTTTCGTCAAGAATCTTCACCGCTATATTCGTCGGAATAAGCTATCCTACGACATCATCCATGCCCATTATTACCAGTCAGGGTTAATCGCTATGCAATTAAAAAGCCAGCACGGTATTCGTACACCGCTTGTCACCAGTTTTCATACACTCGCTCTCATAAAAAATATGGTCGCTCGGACACCGGCGGAAGCGGCGGCGCCCGAACGGGTAGCGATCGAATTCGATTTGGTCAAAAAATCGGCGGCGATTGTCGCGGCCAGCGTACTTGACCGGGAGTATCTTATCAGTTTATACAATTGCCCGACGGAGGTTATCAGCGTCATTAACCCCGGCGTCGATACGGCTGTTTTCAAACCCATTCCTAAAAAAGAGGCGCTTGATTATATTGCCTCGGCGACCCGCGATAAAATCATTTTATTCGTTGGCCGGATCGAACCGCTAAAAGGCATCGATGTCCTGATGCATGCGATCAAAATCCTGCAGTCGAAGAAACCGTCACTGGACGCCTGCTTGCTAATTGTCGGCGGCCAAAGGGGTGAAGGCAGGCCGGAGGAACTCCTGCGATTAAAGAAACTGGAGAAAACACTCGGAATTTCGCCAATCGTTGGCTATATCACCCAACGGCACCAGCATGAATTGCCTTATTATTACAATGCGGCCGAAGTAATGGTCTTACCTTCGTATTATGAATCTTTCGGCATGACCGCTCTTGAGGCGATGGCTTGCGAAGTGCCGGTTATTATCACCAATACTTCCGGCATATCTAGTCTGTTTGGCCATGAACTCAGCCAGCTTATCGTTTCCGCCAATAATCCGCTGGAATTAGCCAGCCAAATTGACAACGCAATTAACAACCAGCAGTTTCGCCGTGAATATCAACAGAAAGTTCGACAGCTTATACGCCACTTTACCTGGGAAGAAACAGCGCGGAAAACGACCGCCGTCTACAAACGGATTTCTTAATCAACTTTAACTTGATTATTGCCACCTTGTATAATTTCTATATATGGACAGCAACAGTCTTCTGACTCACTATTATGATGAAGGGGATTCGGCCTATATTTATTCGGTCCTATCCAGCTTGTCCCGCTCACGACGCCAAAAACAAGTTTTTCGCGAATTGCAGGAAAAAGAGTTGGAACACCAGCAAATTTTTGTCCGTTTACTGAATAAAAATAAAATTAAATATGCTCCTTATCGTCCCTCACTGAAAATAAAATTGATGGCTTGGCTGGCCCGCTCCGGTTTTGCCGCTTCGATTTTGAAAATCCGCATCTTTGATGAGAGTCGGGAAGTGGGAACATATCTGCTTGAAGCCAATCAAAAAAACATTCCCGGCACCGTAGCCCGCGACGAAGCATCTCATTCGCAGATCCTGCAGAAAATGACGATCGGACGGGCCAGCGAAACCTGGCATCATCACGAGACCGGCGGTATGCTGCGCAACATCATTTACGGTTTTAATGACGGTCTGACGGCCAATTTTGGCCTAATCATGGGCGTTATCGGTTCGGCGGCTAATCATCAGGCAGTTCTTATTTCCGGACTGGCCGGCTTGATCGCCGACACCTTATCGATGGGTTCATCCTCTTTTTTGGCAGCGACGTCGGAGCAGGAAGTTCAGCACCATGAAATCGCCCTCGAAAAAGAAGAGATGGAACTGATGCCCAAAGCCGAACAAAAAGAATTATCTTTAATTTATCAATCCAAAGGCTACTCCACCAAATTAGCCGACAAAATCGCCAAGGACATTATGGCCGGCGGCCAAAAACTGGCCCTGGCGGAAATGACCACACAGGAATTGGGGATTGCGGCGGAAAACATTCCTCCCTTAAAAGAAGGTGTCGTCACCGGTTTATCCACAATGTTTGGCGCCGTAATTCCCTTACTGCCTTTATTTTTCGGCCATTCCCTATTTTATATCATTTTGGCGTTTGCCATCAGCATGCTCACTCATTTTGCCGTCGGCGCTCTACGCAGCATATTTACTGGCCGAGGCATAATCCGATCAGGATTCGATATGTTTATCGTCGGTCTAGGCGTCGCTGCCATTGCCTATTTTATCGGCGATTTCATCGTCACCCGAATATTCTAATATCTTTTTTACATCATCCAAACATTCCGTTTTCATTAACCGGTTTTTCAAATCGGCGGCATGCGGCAGCGATTTAACATACCAGACAAAATGCTTTCTTAAAGATCGGAAATCCCCATTGGGAAAATATTGATTAAACAATTGACAATGCCGGTAAAGAATTTGAATTCTTTCCGCAAAAGACGGGGAATGGCCGCCGAACATCCAGGGGTTGCCAAAAGCCGCCCGGCCGATCAATACGCCGTCAATTTGGTAATCCTTAATCTTCTTTTTCGCTTCGTCCAAACTCTTGATGTCGCCGTTGCCGAAGAATTTCGTCTTTGTTCCCCGGACGATGGCCCCCGCTTTAGCGATCTCCTCCCAATGGGCATGACCGGAGTAACGTTCACTGTACGATCGAGCATGGAGCGTTATGATATCCAGCTCGGTTTCCAAAAGTGAACCAATCCATTCTTTAATTATCGGCTTGTTGAAACCGATCCGCGTTTTGACAGAAACGAATGCTTTCTTTTTACCCCAATCAGCAACGGCTTTTTTAACGGTTTTTATAATTGCCTGCGCCAATTTCGGCTGCAATATCAATGCGGCGCCGCTACCTCTTTTAACGATATTGTTATCCGGACAACCCATATTGATATCAATACCGTCGAAACCGGCTTCCAAAGCAATTATTGTTGCTTTATAAAAATTATCCGGTTCGTTTCCCAGAAGTTGGGCAAAGATTGGTGTTTTTGTCTGATGCCGCAGAAGCATTTTGGTAATCACCGGTTTGCCTAAAATCAAACCGTTCACCGGGACAAATTCCGTATACAAAATATCGGGCCGGCTGCATTCGTCAACAATTTGGCGAAACACAACATCCGTCACGCCGTCAATCGGCGCCAGACCGATTATCGGAAAATTTAACATATTAAATTTTAAAATCAGACGAAAATAGTATATATTATATTAGTGGACCAAACCTTAATAAATCAAGGCGCTTGCGCCAGTAATAATTGTGAAGAGTTTAGAAAATATATTGAGGTTGAGGTTTTAAAAATCATTAAAGATTTATCGGAAAAGGGGACGGTGACACAAGAAAGGATCCAGGAAATGGCCAAACTGACGCTTGAGTTAATTAAGCCCGGAATGACTTTGGAATCATTGTATGAAAACGCCGTCAAGCTGGATGACCGCTATTTGGAACTGGCTCCGGTCGTTTATCACGTCATGAAGCAATATGAGGAAAAATATGAAAAAAAAGCGCTTGGTGTCGTTTCGCAGATGATTAAGCAGGGGAATTATGACCAGGCGCAGGCAATGGTCAAAAAGGTGTTACAATTTAAGATCGCTAACTAATATGGTAGCATCTTCCGAATCGGTTGTCGTTGGTGCACCGATGCTAGAAAGAACGGTACAATCTTCAAATTCAGAAAACGCTTCAGAAGCCGATTTGGCCATGGACAAAGCCACCCAAAAGTCAGCCGGCGAAGGCATAAATAATCCCGACAAAGCCCGTAACGCTTTGGAAATGATTGTTAAAGGTTTTAAAAAATCCACTCCAGAAGGCAGCACCCAAGTCAGATTAAATCTGGCAATCGGTGATCAGGATTTGGAAGGTCTGAGAAAAAGTGAAAATCCGCAAGAAAAAGCTTTATCTTGTGATTTTGGCATCGCCATGTACCAGAAACAAATTACGGATTTAGATGCGCGTGATCCCTGGCACGGAAAAAATCCAGATCCGGATTATGAAGGAAATAAATTGAAAGCCGCTTATCAGGCAAAAATTGTCGCCTTAAGAGCAGAAAGAGGTGGACTTAAAGATAAAGACGGCCATCCCCTTCCGGCCGAATCGCAAATCAATGCCCTGGCCAAAAAATTCGCCCAAGGGGATAAAGAAAACAAACAGGCGGAAAATGACCCCATCAGTCTGCTAACGGATAAATTTAACGCCGCCGCCCGCAGTAAAGAAGGAAAGGCACAGCTCGATAAGGTGATCCAATCTCTAAAGCAGGGCTTGCCGCCGGAAGAACAGGAAGCGATTGATACGATCGCCGGCGCCATCGAAGAACAGCAAAAAGACGTGACTAAAGAAACAAAAAGTAATACTATTAAAAGCGCCGAAAAAAAAATTTTAAAGATCGGCGGTAGCGCCGCGGCCCTAATGCTTCTTATGATGTGGATGGCGTCCAGGGAAAGGCAAGGACCGGCAATGGAATAGGCCTTGATTTTCCGTCAGATATTCGTCATTATTATTGCAACCATTATATTTTATTTAATAAATGACCTTCGTTCCTGCCATCACTGAAAATCCTAGTCAAACTCTCGTTCCACCTTCGGAAGAAGAATCGCGAAATCTCGGTCGGAAAATAAAGGACGCTTATACCGGCTTTCTAAACAAAGTGACTTTCCCGATAACCAAAAAAGAAATTCAGGTTCTGAATTTGGTGAATAAAGTCGTCTCCACTCTTCCCAATATCCCGATTGCTCCCAATGTTGTAAAGGCTTATATACCTGCAATGGAGGCACAATTGGCGCTCGCCGGTTTTGATCCGCAAACCGGAGACTACAATAAGCTTCCTTTTAAAAATCGGGCATTAAAAGCCGCCCAATTAGCCGGTGAATCTTTGGGTAGGGGATTGCTGGTGGCAGCCGACGCTTTAGCCGGAAATACGGCCGAAACAGCCCTATATGAAGGTTTAAAAAAAGTAACTTCCGCGACAACACCGGCAGAGTTGGCAAAATTGTGGCCGAAAATTTTAAAAAACATTGCGACTAAAGTAAATAACGACCAGTTTACAGCATTAGTAAATTCTATAAGTAGCGCCCAAGAGTTTACCAGCAATCATCTTGTCCTTCAAAATACACTGGAAACAGCGATAAAAAATGCCAACATTGCTCAAAAAATTGAAGAAAGACTGAAGGCTTTAGAAAATAAACCGGAAGTGCAAAATGTTTCGGAAAAAAAGCAGCAACGCGGAGAAGTCGCTTCACAGGTGGTAAAAATGTCTGACGCGGTTTGCGATGGGCAAAACGTCAAATTGGGCTACATCGAAAAAGACGAAGACGGAAACGATTTGAATGAAGCAGCGAAAAAACAGCAAGCAGCCACTTTAGCCGATAAATTATCAAGTAGTGCCGCTTTCGGCAAAAAAATAACCGGCGATGAAATTTTGGCACTTAGTCAAGATGTAAATGAGCTGACCGGAGAAAATGGTCCCTTTGCCGGTATTTATCTTGTTTGTTTGAATCGGCCGGATAATCCGCTGGCGAGCGCTGTCGCCAGCGTAGTTTTTCTCCAGATTTTACGAGATCTTGTTAAATCAAATCCTGATATTTCGCATGAAGAAATAATAAATTCCGGAGTGGCTAATGTTGATGCTGTCATAAAGCAGCTTTATGCTGGTAAGCTCGACCAGTCTTCAAGTGTAGATTTAGCAGTATCTTTGGTCGACAAATCGGGATATATGACTTCAATGTCAAAAAATAACGCCAAAATTGCCGTATTCGGACGATCTGGCAATGTTAAAAACAATATTGCCGGCGGTTTAATCGTAGAAACAAAATTAACTTTTACCGACAAGGTTGTCCTATCCAGCGGAGACAAAATAAGTGCTTTAACCAATCAACTGATTCAGAAAAAAATAAATCCAAAGGTGAAGGAAATGGTCGATTTTATCGCCTCATCGGGCCAGTCCGCTGCCGCCGTCGAAGTAACAGAGGCTCAAGCCGCTCAAAACGTTCCGTCGCCAGCACCTGTTGTCAATGGAGAACAAGCAACCAATGGAGAGCAATCCGAAAGAGTTTACGACGAAAATTATCCTTACTATGCCGATCTGCCTGAAGGATATAGCCTGGATGAAGTCGCTAAACATTTGGTGAGGACAAAAACAGTGGTTGAGCCCGATGGCAGCCGACGGCAGGTAGAAATTAATTACTTGACTGAAGTTGACGGACTTTTAGAAAAAGCCAAAAATTTATTTGTCCGAAAACCGGACGAGTCAGATTATGATTACCACCGCCGTTTGTTGGGCGAACTCGAGCACAGGGTGCGTTTTCCCAACAAATGGAAAAACCCGGCCAAACAGGATGAACTTTACCGCGAGACGAAAATCAAAACCGATCAGGAAGTGCTATTAATGGCAATCGAAGCCAAAAGGGCGTTTGCCGACCGGGAAGCCTTACAAGGTACATGGGGTTTTAATGACGACCTTCATCGCCGGGAAGTACATACGGAAGTTTCTCACAATACCGCCATTGCTAAAGTCAACGATCGTCTGCAAAAGTATTTTAGGGAAAAAGGGGAGCCGGCCGAACTACCGGAAGATGATTTAGTTTCGTTTACTTTAATTGCCGATATCCTAATGGATGTCAAAGATCCGGCGTTAGGAAATGCGGGTGCAACATACCGGGAAGCTTTTAAAAAACTGGAAGCCGCTGTCGAAACTAATCCAGCTAGCAACCGAGAATTATTAGAATTAAGGCGTTATTTTTATCGTAATGCCATTGATGCCCTAGCTTCAAAAGAATTGACGATACCCTTATCACCGGCAGCGACGCCGCAAGAACAAGTGCTGCAGGACATGAGAAGCCTGATCCAAAATTTGGAATACCGGCTTTCACAAGGCACATCGGCCGACCTTTTAATCGGTGCTTATAAAGGTGTCGTTGGCGGCCTTCAGGAAGGTAAAGGTAGAGAAAAAAGGAAAACTACTACTGACAAAGTCAAATCTTTACTAGAAAAACATCCGCAGGTAATTGTCGATATGGCATTGAAAGGCGGAGAGTTAATGCAAAGAAGAGCTCGTTATGAGGGGCCGAAGCAAAAAGGAATTCCTGATAAAATCTACCGTAAAAAGTTTGTTCAAGGACCGGAGGAAGAAGCGCAAGAGACGCAAAAAATTTCGCCAAAAGGACAACCTTCAACTAAAAAACAGGCTCCGCCTCCCGCACCGGCTGGCGAACAACCACAGGAAGGTAGCTCGGAACCAACAATACCTTCAGAAAAACGCAGGATGCCGCCGGCTCCTAGCAGCGGAACCACACAGCCGCCTTCAACACCCGGCCAGCCGCCACAACCGACGCCAGAACCGTTGCCAACCGAATTACGGGCCGCCGTCGTCTCCGCCCAACAGCGCGTTGACCGTTTTAACGCCCAGGGTGAACTGACGCAAGAGGGAATGCAAGTATTGGAAGAGAGGCGCCGTGAAATGGGACGCCTCATTATGAATGAAGACCGGAAAAAATGGGAGGGCCGATTTTCTTTCCTGAAACAATGGATACCTCGTTTTTGGAAATATACTTTGGGAGATACGGCTACCTACTCCAAAGAATCTTCCCACGGTTTGAAATTACTGGCGGTCGCCGGAATCAATGTCACCACTTTACCTTACGATGTTTTCCAAGAAGTCGATAAGATGGCAAGAGTTAGAGTTGCCGCTAATCGGGCAACGCGTGGTCAACGTTTTACCGGCCGGTTGCGGGATATTGGACATGAACTGACTTTTACTACACGCGATTTGCATCGGGAAAGGGTAAAAATCGTTGAAGGCTTGAGGATGGCGGCGGAGGACCCGACTTCACCCCTCAGCCAATCTTTCATTAATGAATTGCAACAAGCTAATCAACAAAATTTGCTTACACGATTTAATGAAGTTTTAGCCAATGATGTCCGCGCCGGTGAAGCTTTGGCTAGAAGGATTAATACCAAATTCGGTGACGAATTGATCCATAAAGTTGTCGGAGAAAAGGTGGAGTTGAATGTTAATTTAAATACACCCGAAGGACAAACGGTAACCAACTTTTTAAAATATCGGGTAATTGAAAAATTATTGGTGGAGGGTATTAGAAATAATGGGCAAATTCCCGATGCCATCTATCTGCAAGTTAACCGTGACTTGCAGAATTTCTTTTTGAGTAAAGATTTCATATTATGGTTGGATAAATTGTTACCGGCACAACGGCAAATGTTCGAGGAATCACTCTCCACGGTTTCCGATATTACGGCTTTGACAAGAGAAACATTGTTACCCCAGGTTACTCAGGCTTGGAAAAGCAGCGAGCGCAATATTGCGCTGGAAGATTATATTCATAACAATTTACTATCCAATTTTAATTTATCACTTAACCTAGGGACGCTTGAAGCCGGACAAAAGGGAGTCATCGGCGAGGGAGTCTTAGAAAGGCTGACAGCCCGGGCCGTGACCAACGAACGCGTGCACAATCTGTATCAGCAGGTTAGAACTTCCACTGCACCGGTATATACCCCACCGGCCCAGCCAGCTCCTGTCCAAACTTTGGCTCAGCAGCAATACCAAAATTACATGAACGCAGCCGTAAATAGAAGTGCCGTCATCTCAACCATCGCTAATTTGGGAACAAGCAACGTTACATTGGGGTTGGCTACCGGAATCGGTTTGTATGCCGCTAAAGCGACTTTGGGGAGTGCCGGGTGCTTGGCCGTACCGATTCTCGGCGGATCGATTGTTTCCGGAGCTTTCCGGGCAGCACAGGAACACCGTCTATTTACCCGCGAATGGGAAGAGCACAATGTCGAACGCGAATTGAACTACAGCTTTCCCCAGGAAGGCCGCCGACGCCGGGAGATGCAGGGCTTGGAGCTGCATCACCGACGGATGGAGGCAGACCTTACCAGTCCGATGCGCACATTGCTCACTAGAGTGGATAACGGACAAATTACTGATCCGGAAATTTTGCAGCTAATGGGCTTGGTAGCCGATACGGAGGCGCGGATGGACTTCAGCGACAACCGTGGCGAAAAAGGACTTTTCAGCGCTACCCAACCTCAAACCTATCAGGTGGAAAAAACCAATTTGGAATTCACCAAAGCCCAGGCTAAAGTCGCCTTACGCAATCTTCTGACAAGCAATCCGACGAAATTGACCGCTTTGGCCAATCAACTGGGAATTAATTTCCCGACCACCGGCCCGAATGTCGATTTCATTTTAAGCACTCTAAGAGATACTCAAATTGCCAATATCCAGAACGGTACGGCAGCGACAGCCAGCCAGCAATTGGCTTTTGGAAATTTGTCGCTGACCCAAGCCCAATCGGTTGATCATCGGGAAAATGCCTTTCGCTTTGTCCGGGCAAGAAGGGATGTCGGCGCGTTTGCGACGACGGTGGCGGCCGGCGGCGTCAGTTATCTTTTGAGTGAAGCGGCTTCCGACCTTGCCCAACAAGCCGTTACTGCCGCTTCTTCCTGGAATGTTCCGGCTTTAAATTCGGCATTTCAGGCATTGGGCTTGATCCATCAAGAAATCCCAACCGGTAACAATATCGTCCAAATCGACAATCATCTGAAGGTCAATCTTCCCGATAAATGGCATCTGGTCGGACCCGTCGACTTCAAGAATCATCAATTTACGGTCGAGGACGCGGCCGGCAATCGGTCGATTTTTGGTTTTACGGATGATGCCCAGGGAGGCCACATCCAAAATCTAGTGGGGGGAAATGCGCCGGTAAATTGGATCGAACACTCGGGAGCGCAGGGAGTGACGCAACAGCTTAGTAAGACCCCTACCCCTCTTGCTGTACCGACTGGTACACCCTACCAGGAAGTCGCCGGGATCAAGTTCAGTCTTCCCGCAACTTATCACGTCACCCAGACTGCCGCCGGGGTTGATATAAGTGACGCCAACGGCGCTATTCATCATTTCAACTTATCTTTCGACGCCAATCATCATGCCATTCTGACACCCACAGATCAGAATCTTATTCCTCATATTACGGAAACACCCGGTTCTCCCGGATCCACGATAACGAATTCAAATCAAATCGAGGCGATTTGGAAAGACCAGGGCCTGGAACAGAAATATCCGGGAGTGAAATTCTGGAATAATCTTACACCCAAATCCGATTATCAGGAACTCCAGGGATATGATTTCGTTTTCAAAAATTCCCACGGTCAATATGGCATCGTTTTTGACAGTAGTATAATGGATAAAACTTTGGATCCGACCACTCACCAGTGGATGAACGTCAATAATCTTCTGGAACATAGCAAGACCGGCCAGGCCCAGTTTTCTTTTCAGCTCGGCGGCCATCACGACAGCCTGAAAATCGATGCCAATTTCCAGACTAATAAACTGTCAATCGATCCGTCAAGCGACTCCCCGCTGACAAGAGACGGCGCGGCAATCATGTGGGCCGGTCCGGACGGTACAATGGCCGCCCATGCCTTGACCCAAAAGGAATTTGCCGGCATGCTTCTCAACCAGGGGGAGCTGCAAAGAATTGTCAATGATCCGGCTCTAAATATCCATCCCGGTACCAGCCCAGACAATGCCGGTTCCTTGGCCAGTGAATGGCTGGAGAATTACCGGCCAAGCTCACACGGCGCCTCGATTTTCAATCTGGCGGATAACGGGAAAAACGGCAATATTTCTTTCGGATTCACCGACCAAAACGGGCGTTTCAATTATCTCGCCAACATGTCGGCCAAGCATGCGGTGGAAATTGCCACTCCGGCAGGACCAAACGAAACTATCGCTAACGTCGGCATTAAATCAATTGTCAAAGTAAAGACGGTCCCCACTAACCAGGTCTATATGTCCGAATTGGCGACAGGCGAAGTATTTATACCGGTTCTTATTCCTTTATCCCGCCGGCCCCTCGAAGCGCCGAAAGGCAAATTCGACCCCGTCCCACCGCTTCGCGTACCGCCGGGGATTCCCGAACCAATAACCTCTTTCCCACCATATATTTCCGGCCCACTTCCGGCAGAAAGAATGCAGCTCTTTGATAAAAACCGGTCAAATACATTAAAGGAAAATCCGTCGGCAATACTAGATCCAGTTCATGAAGGACAGGAATATTTAAAAAAACAGAATCCCTATTATCGTCAGGAAATTAAACAATTAGCCGCACAGTTTGAAAGTCCACCATCACCTAATTTAAAAGCCATAGTTTGTATTCCAGTCGCTGGTCACCAGGAAGGTGATAATATTTATAATACTCTTTTAAATTTTACTAATCAGGATGCACCAAAAGATCAGTACGAAGTCTTCTTATTCGTCAACTATCCAACGACTAATCGTGATGGTAGCCCGGTTACGCCCGATAAAACAATTACGGAAATAGAAAGATTTAAAAAAGCCCATCCCGATATGCCCATCAGAATGGTTGTTAAGCAATTACCAAACGATCAGACAAAAATTGGGTTTATTAGAAAATATGGCGCCGATTTGGCTCTATACAGGAACTTACAAAGAGGAAACCAAGCTAACGATGTTATCCTGATAAGTAATGACGCCGATCAAAAAGGGATAGCGCCAACTTATATCAGTAATTTTATCAGCAAATTCGATGTTGAGCCCGAAGTTGACGGATTATTAGGACAATTGGATTGGGATCCGGAAGCGTACGCTCATTATCCGCTAGTTCATCTTGGAACACGACTTTTCCAGTATTTGGGAATTATCGGTCGGAACAGATCCGGAAGAATGCCATCGAGTGGAGCTAATTTTGCCTACAGGAGTAGTATTTACGCAGCTATTGGAGGCTATTTGCCACAGTTGGAGGGTGGGGAAGACGTGGCTGTCGGTCAAGCAATTATTGCGGGCAGGCAAAATGTTGACAGAATAAAATTTGCCGGAGCAAAAGTATCGCGATTATACACTTCAGCAAGAAGAGCGATTAAATCGCTACGAGAAGGCCTAGCACCTGTTGAACAATGGAATAAAGGCTTCAGCGCTTTTGATGATGAAGTCCGACGATCACAGCAAGGACAAGTAAAGGATATTAATTTTGATGATCCTAGTCAATTAACGAATTTTAAAACAGACTTGGAATATATTTTAAACAGAACAATTGATTCATATGAAGCTGGAGAAAAATTAGGTAGAAATGGCAATTACTACAAAACAGCGCTTCGTTGGCTGGGAATTGAATATCGGGTACAGAATGACAAAATTGTAATCGTTAAAATGGATAGTTTGATACGCGACCTAAAACATTATCAAAAAACAGGTCTTCTGATGCGGGAAATCAAATCACACAAAGGAACACCACAGGAATTAGCTCACATGAAGCAGGAGCTGGAAACGCTCGATAAGGATTATCAACAGCAATTAAAAGAAGATGAGGTAAGAACTAGTGAAGAATTAAAAAAACAGGATAATGAAACGGATAATTTATTACAAAATTTCCGCCAGGAACAACTCAAGCTGGAAGGTGTATCATCATTTAAATATACTTTAGCTGAATTGCAGGCCAGTGAAGTTAAAGTTGAAGAAGGCGACTATGTTATTTGTCGGGATAAAATTTTAGGTTCCGGCCAGAGAGGTCAGATGGTTGCCGGATATAATAAAAAAACAGGGCAGATATGTTCGTTCAAAACTATTCAAAAAGTCAATCAGGAATTTATTGCCAAAGCCAATGAATATCCAACAGGTATTCTAGATTTGGAAACATATATTAAAGCAAATTCGACAAATCCGACATTGGGAGTCAACGAAACCATGATCGATAAAGGCAATAGCTATATTAAAGTTTATCCTGTTTCCGAATCCGACTTAGATAGATATCTGGAGCAGCAAAAAAACTTATCCCCCGAAAATTCATTAGCGATTATGATTCATTTGCTTGACGGAGTGAGAGATTTACATAAGATGGGTATAGTTCATCTTGATTTATCTCCAACCAACATTCTTGTTAATGAAAACGGAGTAAAACTTATTGATTTTGATGCTGCCAGTATTAAAAATAAAGTTACTAATAAATACAAAAGAGGTTTTGTCGGCGGTTTTAAACATATGCTGCCGCCGGAACTATTTGATGAAAATCCGTACATTAACGAAAACGCCGATACTTATGAAGCCGGAATACTTTTTTATAAAATGGTAACTGGAGATTATCCATATC
This sequence comes from bacterium, assembly GCA_021787635.1. Taxonomy (GTDB): domain Bacteria; phylum Patescibacteriota; class Microgenomatia; order UBA1406; family GWC2-37-13; genus JAJYIQ01. Next base: position 20,287 of record JAJYLO010000003.1, read on the forward strand.
ATACTAATAGCGGCACAGATCAAGAAAGAGCGGCGCAGCTGAAAGCGGCTCATGAATCAGGAAACTTCACGATTCCTAAAAATTTACCAGATAGCATTAAAAATATCTTAAGAAAAAGTATTCAACCAGATCAAGGTAAACGATATCAAAATGTTGATGAAATGCTAAAAGATATTATTGAGGCATATTCCGAGATTAAATCAGTTAGAATATAAAATCGGATTACATGTAACGTGATATAATTATCTAATTATTAATTAGTGAAAAATAACCATGGGTAAAGAACAACCTTCAGAAGTATTAAAATTCCAGAAAATATTAACCGAAATGACTGCGGCACTTAAAGCGGGCAAACCATTTAATGCGTATTTAACTGCCGATGATTTTAAAACATTGGTTTTAGGCGGATTAGTAACGCAAGCTGAAGAAATTGAAGCATTAGGAATTAAATTGTCGCTTAATCACGGTAATCTATCAGTCGTAATTAAGAAAAATACTGATGTAACAGTTCAAGCTAAAGGTTTGGTACAAAGGCGAATAGAAAAAGAGGTTTTAGGAAAAAAAATTAGTGCTTGGAGTCCAGGGTTAGGTGTGAATTTAGCCGTCAAGGCTAGAAATAGCACTTCTCAACCTAATAGAATCACTGTTGATAAGGGAAATGTGCATATTAATTTCGATAAACCGCTAGGATTTGATGCAGAAAACCATTTTAACGTAGATACTTCCCATCTTGAAAACTCATTAGAGGGATTTGGACTTTTTAGATTGATTAGAACTGGATTAAAAAAAGAAATGGCCAAGCATGATGTCGATATAACTTCACTCGGACTGAGAATAAGGTTTTCACAAGATATGATACATATGAATGTTGGCGGTAAAACCATTAAAAAACTAAGTTGACGTCTAATTAAATCAGGTTTATCATTAAACTATGGCAGATCAAGATTTGACGGATGTGATGAATAGGATTAAGTCGGTAGCGCAAATCGGTGCCATTAGCAGTGATACGGAAGAGCACAAACAGTCTTACGAAGCATTCATCGATAAATTAATAGAGGAACGGGGCTTCCCCGATCTGACGCCTGAAGTCAAAGAGGAGCTGAAAAAAGATCTGGTCACCCGGCTGGACAGCTTTATCGCGGCCAAAGTTATTGCCGCCTTATCCGATGCCGATGTTTTGGCTTTCGAAAAAATGCTCAAGGACAATAAGCCGTCTGCCGAATTGCAGCAATTTTCCATCGACCACATCGCCAACTTTACCGATTTTCTGACTAATACGCTTCTCGAATTCCGGGGAGTTTATTTGGGGCTAATAAGCGTCCCGGTTTCTTTGGACGTCAATCTCACTGAGACTTTGAACCGGTCAAAAATCACCCGCGCCATGCCACCCGCACCAGTCTCTCCTGCAAAAAGTAATTAATATCATTTTTTCTTCCCTTTAACGCTAATGAGTGTTTTGTTGTCGGGAGTGAATTGGATCTTCAAATCCTCAATCACCAAGCCGGATTTCTTCTTACTAAGTTCCTGGCTTATATATTGCGCCAAAGCTTCGTTGATCGGTAAAGCAGCCATGGTATTACTGGCACTTTCCTGGACATTTATACCGCCGACAACCGGCGGCTCGATTTTCACACTGTTGAAAACCGTATTGCCGGTTGGGGAGTTAGCGGCGACAAAATCAATCGTTAATTTCGGTTGAAAAGGAATCCCGATATCGACGACGACATGACCTTTAGCTCGTGATGAAGCGATTTCCAATGTAGGATTACCGGCTGCTTTCAAATGTAAAAAGTTAAGAAGCATGTTGCTACCTTTTTCTTTGATTTTCTTTTCCAAGATGGGTAAAAAGGCGGGGATAATGACAGCTGATTCGTCACTTTTCAAGACCATATTTGTCGTCTCCGCTTTGGCTAAACCGGCCGATGATTGGCTGATGATTTCATCCAGGCTATGGACTTCGGTCGCCGCCGGCGGCGTCTCCGGTTTGGCCGGTTCGGGTTTGGAGGGCGTCTGGTTACTGGACGCTTCGCCGACTATCCGCGGATCCTTGGTCCGCAAGTAATCCCGTATTCCCTGTGGAAGCGACAAATAGGTCAAGTGAGCTGGATTTTCGCCCGTCTTGGTCGTACCTTCGGCGCTTTCCACTGTTGTCAATAAGTTCAGGATTTCCTGTTTTTGTGCTTCGGTTAAATTATTATGAATATAAGAACGGGTCAATGAATAGGTAAGTCCCCGGCCTCCATGCGCGGCTTCATGCGATTCATATTCCATCAATGCATCAACGATTGATAGATAATGCGGACGGAAAGTTTTTGCAATTGCTTTACCATTCGGTTCCTGCTCGGTATGGCGTCCGGCTAAATCTGAGGCCAAATGGCCGAACCCTGTCCTAGTAAAATAGGCATTAACAAATTTGGTAAAGGCTGTATCAAAGCTAATATTTTGTTCTTCCATCATTTGGGTAATCAAATCATGAAGTACGGCTCTTTCTGCGCGATAAGCATCGACATCTAGTTTTGAATTCATACTCTGCGCCCATTGCTTAGTCAATTCAACAGTAGTGGCTTCCATTAAACCTCTACCGCGTTCTTTGATTATTATCTGCCCTTCATCCGTAAGCCCGACCGGTTTGGTCATCCAAGGCCCTAATTTTCCCATCTGGACTTTTTCTTTTTTGCCTGAAGGTTGTTCCTGCGCGTACCAAAATGCCAAATCGGCAGATAAATGAGTTGTTTCATGTGGTCTGATTTCTTCAAAAACCCTGATCATTAAATTTCTAAAACCTTCGGGAGTAAGGTCCTCCCAATTTTGAGCTAAACTTTTGGCGTGATCTCTTATTACTCCCATATCCATAAATATTGCCGGAATTGTAGGAATTACAAAAGCTAAAGCGCCCCGATTAGGATCATAATATTCGGCAGTTTTTCCCCAAATAGGCAAAATAGTAATATGACCAATATCGGGCATTTTAATATGGTATTTATTTTCGACGAAAGTCCGGTATCCTGCCATCGCTGAATTTAACACACCGATTAACCGCTCGTTATCCAGCCCAATTTTAGCCAACTGATTTTTTAGCTGGTTATTTTCTGACTGTATTTGTCCGGCTAAATCAATTTCACTTATAGATGCATATTGATTATGACCGGTTCTGGCATCACGCAGTTTTAATTTATGAGCTATTGCCGCGGGATTTACCATTTCCTCAACCAGATTGGCTTCTGGAAATTGTCTGACTTCGCTGGGATTCTCCGGGTTGGGTTTGGCCTTTTCGTATGACCATTCGTGCCCGGTCGGCAGCGGTTTGGATTTTTCCGGCTCGGGCCACTCGCGCGGTTCCGGCCATTCCTCGGGATTATCGCCGTTATCACCGTCCGGAGGTTGCGGACCGGGAGCGGACGAAGTCGCTTCTTTATATTTTCCGGCACCATTTAGCGCTTCCAGAAGTTCGACTTCCCTTGATCTTAGATTATTGCCCCGGATTTTTTCTTCCGCCCCGACTTTCTCTTTCGCGACGACCGAATCCAATAGTTCTTGGCGTTTATGCGGGTCAAAATCCTTGATCTCCACATCCATTAACTGAGCAAGGATTTCGTCGGAATAATTATTGCCGAAAATTGAGCTAAAATTCTGAATTACGCTCAAATCTTTTTGCAGTTTGGTATGTTTGAAAGAAACCGTTTCCTTACCGTCCGCGCCTTGGGTGACTACGGCGTAATCTGCCACCAAGTCGCTAATATATTTGACGACGGAAGAAGGAAGGTAGGTCGTCTTGCCGTCCCGCGTGATCGGTGTCAACGAACTGTCGAGAAAATACCGCTGATAAAGCTTTTCCGCTTCGGCCGCATCGAAATTTTTCCAGTTTATCGCCCCCTGGCAGATATTGGATTGGGAAAAAAGATCGCGGTAACTCGTATCATTTTTGTCGTTGTAGATTTCGACTACCTCTTTGAGCCAGGTGGCTTTTTGGGCGGTAGCGGTTTTCAAACTGTCATCCTTGGCCGCTCGTGCTTCCCAGTGTTTTATTCTTTCATCCGTGGACAATTTTGCCAACAGTTCGTAAGTTGGTTTGCACTTTCTGTCGGGATCGGTGATTAGTTTCTCGATTTCGGATTTTGCGTCAGGAAGAGAATAGGTATGATCAAGAACTTGATTTCCGGCTAAAAGTCTGACCTGCAAGCCAACTTGCTCCGGATTGTAAGTTAATTTTTCCTTGGCCGGCAAATTTTCCCTTATCGGATTTATGACAGTTTCCGCCATACCTAATAATGTACATTATTTTTAATTCCTCCACCAATCTTTTTTCGACCGGGGATCCATCAAGCTGCCGGTATCGCGGATGGCCACCCTTATCCAGTTGCCGGCGGCCGTACCCAACAGTTCGCCGCCTTTTAACGCGGGTAATGATGTTCGCCCCTGATTATTAAGCTGATCGTAAAGGCGGACCAAGTTAGGATTAATATTGAGGTTTTCGATGTAAATTGCATAACCGGAAATAACATCGTCTTCCCGCGTATACTTCAACGTCACCTTGTTGTCGGCCGCGTAAAGAACCATCACCTGGAAACCACTACCGATATCGTAGCCGGAGTTGGGGACGACGATATTTTCTCCAGGAGTAGTTTGCAGGTCAATCAGAGTCACGGCCGGGCTCTGGTTCAGGGCACCATTCTCATTGTAATTTTCATAAGTAGCAATGATCGCTGCGTCTCGCGGCGGTGAAAACAGCGAGGAAAACTGGGGTGCTTTCGGATCGCTATCGCCGCTATAGGAAACGAGCTGCTTGGATTGATCAACCAACCGGTAACCGCGAATATCCATATCCAGATCAACGCGGTTTTGCATTGTTTCCGTATTGGCGCGGATGACAGAAATTGATGAGTATTGATGATTGGGTGGAAGCGGCAAGGGAGTTGGCGTCCCCGTTGGGATTGGTTTGGGAGTAAAAATCGGTACAGGTATCGGTGTATTGGCCGGCCGGGATGTCGGAACTGGTGTTGACGTCGGTGTGACAGCAATCCGGGCAGTCGGTTGAGGTGATTTGGCGGTGAGATTTAAAATTTCCTCGGGTAAAGTACTGCTCAAAAAAACTACCAGGACAAAAGAAAGCACGAGCGAGGCAACGATTCGGAAGCGTATGTTTACCATTATAAATTATTATATATTAATGAGATTTTGCTTCAGGTTGACTTTTATAAAAAAGATGATTATTATTGAAGATAAACAGCTACGACATGAAAAAAAATAAGCGGGGTGAAATTGCCACCATCATTACTCTTGGTGCCATAATTGTTTTAGGCCTGGTTTCTTTTATCTCCGCCAAATTCCTGTCCAAAAATCAGCTTACGACCAAATCCAATGCCGAAGGAGTATCCTGTACCGCCAATACCGTCCCCCCCAATGCGCCGCCTTTTCCGGCTAATTGCGATTCGGTTACCACAATCGGGAAGTGCGTTAAAGATACTCTTCACAACAACCTTTATCCTTTTCCTGACCCCTGGATTAAATGCGGGACGGATAAACGCTGGTATGGCCCCTGCCAGGATAAGCAAACTTGTCTAAGCGGCGGAGTCAATAGTCAAACTAATACCGGCAGTCAACAATCCGCCCAGCCGGCAGGACAAACCTCTCAATCAAATTCTCAACCTTCAACAGGAGCATGCGGCGGCACAAAGACCGGCTATGGCAACTGTTCGGCCGTTTCCCCGGCCGGAAGCTGTGTCTATCGAAGCTATGCGGCTGCCGATCCGCATTATTTTAACCAGTGGATTTATTGTTGCGGCGCGGACAACTTCTGGTATGCCAAAGACACCAACAGCCAGGATCCGGCCAAGGGTTGGCAATCGAAAGACGAATGCACGCAAGCCGGCGGCACAACGCCAGCTTCATCTTCATCCACTTCATCTTCGTCACAACAACCTGCTAATCCGCCAGGTCCGGATGCTGTCTATACACAAACAAACTGTCAAGAAGCAGGAGTAGGAGAAAACACTGACCTTCCTTTATATGAAAAAGACGGTCTGTACTATAAGGATCAGAACGGAACGAACGGATCTCAAGTGAGCCTATCAACATACTGTCCTTCTTCTACTGCAGCTGCCGTCCAATGCAATTGCCCAACCGGTCAGGTCTGTGATGCCTGCGTTGGTGGTGCCTGTTATAGTGGTTGTCGACTACCGACTGTCACCTCATCCAATTGTGAACATTTATCTTGCAAGACACTTACATATTCCAATGGTACCAAAGGCACAAAAAATATAAATTACTCCCATGATACTTCCACTAATCTTTATTATCCATCTGAATCGGATTGTACCGGTGATAAATCCTATCAGACAGCCGATGAAATGAAAAATTACTGCGGGGCCCGTCATTGCTCGGAACTAGTACATGCAAATGAAGAAGCATTTTGCGACAATGGACAAAGCATATATGTGGAGGAAAACAGAGCTGATTACTTATTTTATGCAACTCCATCGGATTGTGTTAATGGGACGGGTGGTTTTAATTATAGTCAGAATGCCTGTAAAAAAGCGGCGGAATTGAAAAATCACGGTCCTTCGGATTGTCAAGAAACGTATCAATGTTCTTCCATAAATAAAAATTATACAGATGTTTCGTTTGGTACAAAAACTGATAACGGCACTACAAATTATTATTATTGGGATAAATCCAGCAATAGCTGTGCGGGGAATCCTCTTTTTTCCGTTGATTTATCCTCTCAAAAATATTTACAAAATTACATAGAGTTAAATTGTGAGGGTCTTCATAAAAAAATTCCTCCTCAGTTAGTAATAACAAATCAATGCGAAAATAATGCAGTTGTCCATTTGGTCGCTTGGCATCCGTATCTAATTTTTAATTGGTTTGGACCACGATATATTTCTTTCATAGGGGTATCAAGCACCACTTTATCAACTTTATCAAAAACAAATACTGTCAATAATTATCAGACTGATATGACAGTTGGTGGTACTCCTTGCGGCAATGGTTTTCTGGATTACACCTTAAATTCGGACGACAGTCAGCACCGATCTATTGAATTGTCAAATGTCGACTGTAACTATGATGGACATATTAACAATATTGTTCTTGAGGGAGACCAATACTGCAACTAATAAAATAATATGCATATTTTCAATAATTATATAAAGAGCAAGCTTAAAATAGGATTCGCGATAGTTTTATCTTTTATACTTGTTAAGTTGGTAGCGAATGAAATTTTTGTTTCCGGTTCTCCGCTTGTACGCCAAAATCTCGGGGCTTATCTGACTTCGCGTATCAGCTCTATTTTTTCTTCAAATAACAACAATAAACAGCCAGTTTTAGCTAACTACTATGACCAAACAGTCAAGGAGTTAAGCAATATTCCCTTTACCCAAGTCTCAAAAGGAGTTTATGCCAAATCAAATGGCAATAAATCGATCACAGTCACTTATGTCGATCAAGTACCAACAACAACCTATACCTTTGTGATAAGGGGCAAAACATATAAAATATACGTACCAGTTGATTCCAAATTAACAAAGGATCAGGTTAAACAAGCGGTGGAACAATGGCAGCAATAATTATCTCGTTGACGCCGATTTTAAAAGTTGTTACGATGAATCAGGAATAACAACAAAGAAGAAAGATGAATCAAAAACAGAAAGAAGTTTTAGCCCAGTTTTACAGCAATGCCGCATTAGCTTGGGTAACGTTTGGCGTTATAGCACCGTTTTTCAGTAAAGTGGAAAATCCGCTGAGAACAGCTGTAGGCATTATTACTTCCTTTGTCATCGGGATAACATTACTTGGTTATTCGTTGAAATTTGTCAAATAGATATATATATATATATATTAAAAATATGCAAACATTTGGAGGCACATATTTCTATATTGCGGCAATAATAACAATATTATTCGCTTTATTCATTTATTATCTTTACGGTCCAAAGAAAAAGAAATAACTCTATGAGTACAGTCGATATTGTCTTAATAATTATTTTTATTATTTTAATCGCTCTTAGTTATTATATTATCTCAAGAAAATAATATGTACCTCGGACCGTTTTACTTTGATACCAAGGAACTTTTTTTGATTTTGGCGGCAATATTGATTGCCGTTGCTATGTTTTTCGGCTGGAGCCTGTGGTGGTTTGATAAAAGAGCGCTTTTGACGCTTGTTATTCTCATACTTCTCACCAAAGGGCTTTTGCCGGCCATCCACAACGAAGCCTTTTTTATCCTGGCTGTTGTCTCGGTTTTCCTCACTTTATATTTGCCAATATTTCAGGTCGTATTATTTTATTTTATCAGTTTCCTGTTTTTCCGGTTATTTAAAGTAATCTGATTGACAACTATTTGTTTGACTATTATTATTAAAAATAAATAATTATAGCGTCCATGAAAATCAACCTGCCTGTCAAATTATTTCTTAGCTTTATTTTATTGTTCTGGGTTTTGCTATTCGCCAAGCAGGTATCTGCAGGATGTTCGGGATCAATCAGTTGTAATCGTCAGGTTTTAACTTGTAGTGTAAGTGGAGGCTCTTGTGCCGGTAAGGGTAACACTGATAATTGTACTGGATCTAATGGTGTGATTGGTATGTGCACCTATCAAACGAGCACTTATCAAGGCACCTGTGGCGGTAGCTATAATAATTGTTCAGTTAGTTGTCCTAATGGTGGAACAGCTTCAGGTACTTGTTCCTGGCAAGGGTGCATACCTGGCGAATGGAGCTCGTCGATCTGCGGTTGCGGATCGGGATCAGGTCTGGGAACAGAACAATGCAATTCCAGTGGTGGTTGGGATTGCAAACCTGATCCTGCTAAATGTAATCCACCGTCGTGTAATGCGCCGTCGGCACCAACGATTACCGCGCCCACCGGTAGCATCAATGCCGGGACGGTTAATATCACTTGGAATGCTGTCAGCGGCGCCGGTAAGTATGCTTTAAGGATTGACGATACCGCCAATCCCTGGACCGGTACTTGTGCCCAAGTCAACCCGGGCGATGTCTGTAATGATAGTGTGGCTACCAATTCCTATTCATATAATTTTGTCGCCGGTCATACTTATGCTATCTGGGTCCATGCCCTGGCCAGTTGTGATAGTTCGAAATGGAGTAATCCGTCGACCACGGATACGGTTAAGGTCAATGCTGGGGCTGTCATTCCCAACTGTACCAATCTCACCGGTCCGACAACCATCGTCCTTGGTCAAAGCGGGACATATACGGCGACCCATACGTCACCGGCTGGCAATCTGGCCGGCGATATCGATGCCGGACAAAACGGCGCTTTTAAATGGACCCATTGGCCACCCACTTATTTGTCGGGCAATAGCGGGACAACAAGCTACACCTGGACGCCAACGGCTGTTGGTACCTATGATGTCTATTGCCGCTCGTGGAATGACTCAACGGCTGAATGTCGGGGCAACCAGACATATGTCGATGGCCCGCCAAGATATTTATGTGCCGGACCAGCCTCAAGTATGACCGTCAATGTAATAGCAGCATCTGGTCCTACTATCAATCCCAACTGTACCTGCTCCAATAATGTTTGTTCCCCTCAATGTACTTTTGGTAAATATAGCGATGTGACATATGGCAATCCGGTTAGTTGTCAAAGAGAAGCCGCTATTGCTGGAACAGCGCCATCCGATTCTGACAAAACCAGTTATTGTCAAAGAGGTAATCGCCTGTATGGCGATACCAATGGCGATGGCAAAGTCGATAACACCGATTACTATTATTATATAGCCGCCTTTTACGGAGGAACTGTTCCGGCCGGTGTTAATCCCGACGTCGATGGGGATGGCAAAGTTTCCGCCAATGATCAGGCAATAATCGTTCGAACGATTAATTCGGGGATACCAGTAATGCCAACGGCGACTCCGACTCCTATACCGCTTTCGACACCAGCGCCTTAAATCGGCCCTTCCCAGGATCGCTTTCCCTTTGTTAGAGCAAAGAGGTTATTCGATAAACCCAGTCCTTATGAGCTATATGGCCAAAAAGTAGTCAGCGCGGCCAACTTTCGGGCTATTATCAAAATGACGAAGTTTTAGGAAGACCGCTCGCTTATAAAGTTCTCAAATATCTCTTGAAAACGAAGGGGTTTTTCGCATCGAATATTCCTTAAGAATAGGGATCGATCCGCCAACTAAAGAACAATGGTCGGCTCTCAAAGCTAACGCCACCAGAAACAGAGTTTTAGAAATTAACGATTTAACGGTAAATGCGACGGCAAAAATCGGCATCGGCAGTGAGACCGCAAATAACATCAACAATGAGTTGATGCTCCGAATGCTTCAGTCGGAATCCGAATTTATCGACGCGGGTTTACCAATTAGTAACACTAATCTGATAAACGATTTTAAAAATGATTTTAAACGTGCCGGTGTGATAGCAAAAGCGATCAGTTCAATCAAACTGGCTCTCCCTGATCCGGTCAATATCGCCATCGGCTATAACACTTTTAGTAATTTTTGTTATAAACTAATATAATAAATTTATGTTCACTACTTCTGAAAAGATTATCCCATTAACGTTTGAAAAAACTGATATTTCCACTTTTAAAGAGAACCCTTATTTAGGAAACAACATTCCTCTTATCTTGCAGCTTAAGGGCTTTAACCGCCGGGAGAGAATCAAAAGAAGAAACGATCAGCAGGTTAAAGGTGAAAGCGGCAGTCCGACAGAAAGAAAAATTGCCGAAGGTGCTTTGTATGTTGTTGACAATCTTCAAGCCCGTGACTTCCTTTCCGCTAAAAATACTATATTTGAGCTGGCGCTGCCGGATCCGCGGGGGATGGCCGTTTCGGATACCGATTTATTCATCGGTTCTGTTAATCAAATATTACACTTACAAGAAAACGGCAGTATTTCCGTCATTAAATATCCGTGGTTTGCATTTATCCATTCACTACAATTAAGTAATGATGGTCAAACAATACTGATTACTTCGCCTGGTTTTGACCGTATCATCGAAATGAAGACAAATACAGCGATTCCGGTTTGGGAATGGTCGGCCTGGGATCACGGTTATGACAAAACTCATTCGTCCGGTAAAAAAATAGTTTCCGAATTTATTTCTCCTAAAGATTTTCCCAGCGGTTTAGGTTTGCCACCAGGAGACAGGACTGCTTTTCCCAATAGTGCCGCTTATTTGAATAACAAAACTATTTTGGCGAGTTTATTTTATGACGGTGTTATCAAAATTGATAAAGAAACCGGTCGAGCCACCCCTGTTTTGGAAAATCTGACCCATCCTCACGGAATCAGAAAATATAAAGACGGATTTATTGTCACCAACAGCGCTGGGGGAGTTTGTCTTGTAATGGATGATCAGCTTCACGTGATTCAGGAATTATCTTTTAATAACCTGCCATATAAATCAAAAGAGGCCGGGTCGACTGAATGGCTTCAGAATGTCGTCCCTCTTAACTCCAATTTATTGGCGGCAATCGATTCCAATCGCGCCAGTATTTTTATCGTTGATTTAGACAATAAATCGATGCGAAGGATCCCATACGATCCAAATTGGGTAATTCAAGAAGTTGCTCCCATATCATCGAAGACGCAATTTTTCCAGAACGCCAATAGTTTTCACAATTCTTGATTGGGAAATGCTATCTTGTTCGTATTTTGAATCAGAACCGGCCTGTTTGGATAACTCCTGCTAGAAACCCGGGTGATTGGCTCACCATTTTTTCGGAATCGTTTCCGGATAAAGAGGAACCCATGATGCACCACTCTATTTTTATCACGCAGCTCTTTTTTCAAATCGGATACGAATGGCAATTCTTGAAATAATCCTTCAGGCATATCTTTATTAAAGTACCATTACTTTTTCATCTTCTTCTTCATCTTCCTTGGTGTTTAACACCGATGTAAACTGCTTATAAAGCATCATGTAGTCTTTAAGCATACGGCTGCCGCTCGCGATACGGATTTCGCCGCCCTTCCAGAGTTTTTTAACGCTGTCCGCCCATTGCAGCGGGTGGTTGTGCGCCTCCTCAATTGCCTTTTTCATCTGCGAGTAGTAACTGTTAACTTCCTCAATATGCGAATTGCCCTTGATTTCATAAAAAGCTCCCTCTTCCATTTCGCGATAAAAACCGTCGCGGGTGGAGACCTGGGTCGCCAGCATGCCCGTCTTCATACCGGAAGTACCGCAGGCTTCAAGGCCGACGACCGGCGTATTCATCCAGACATGGACAGCCGGATCAAGGTAACGGGCCAGTTCAACATCATAGTCAACAATGAAATGGATACGCTCTCTAAAAAGCGGATCGTCTTTTATCTGATTCAATACATATGCCAGATCGTCCTTGGCTGGACCGTCATCCGGGTGGGCTTTGCCGGCAATGATAATGTGCGCATTAGGATTGCCGCGAAGCATCTGCCGCAACCGGTCTTTATCCTCAAACATCATTGTTCGGCGTTTATATCCGGCAAATCGCCTGGCGTCGCCGATAAGAACGGCGTCTTCGGGCAAATCAACAATCTCGCCGAACTGGTCCAACTTATTACCTTCAAGCAAATATTTTCTAAACTGCTGTACGGCTTCATGTTTTATCCAGATCATTTCTTCCTGGTCAATCGCCTCAATTCTTTCATCAAACCGCCGCTTCTCCTCTTTGTTTATATAAAGCGGTATGCCGAATCCATCAATAAGGCCATGTTTCTGCCAGAGATCAAAAACCGGCCGGTTCCAGTTGCGCATGAATATACCATTAGTCGCGTTCTTAAATTCCACTAATTTATGGTAGTACTCATTATGCTCATCACCGTATTCAGCCCTAAATGATTTAGTTGCTTCCTGCGAATGAAATGCGCTGACGCCATTAACCGTACCGGCAAACCGCATGGCCAAATCCAAAAGGTTCAACCTACGTTTGCTTGGGTTCGGTTCGTTCTGGTTTCTCTGATAAATAAATTCATCTAACCATTGTTTTGTCACGTCGGATTTAAGGTTGTTTTTGATGTACCGTTCTACCTGGTCTGCCGTAAAGCTGCCGTTAGCGGCTGGAATGAGCGTATGATTGGTCAAGTATGACACGCTCATCACGTCAGGCAGAGCATTATTAATTGCTTCTTGCGGGTTAAATCCTTCGGAAATATAGTAACCGATCCGGCTGTCAAGAAATGCCAAAGCGCTTATGGCCGTCGCCGATTCGTTCAGATGATAGGGTGGCGCCCCCTCCACCAGACCCAATTCTCGTTCCTTTTCGATGATCTGCTGGCTGCCGAAACCTAAGATAGTAAGATGCTCTAGGCGTGCATCACTATTAGGATCGTCAGGGTATACTTCGCGGTCCACTTTTATGCCGTGAAGACGCGTTACCTCATTTCCGATCGGATAGCGATAGACGGTTCTCTTTTTGCCATGGACATAGACATCAAATTCCATTTCTTCTTTACTGCCAATCGATTCCGGTATCGGTAGCGGCTCGGTGACAGTATCCTGCCACATCTGGCTATCATTCGATCTAATCACTTGATGGACGCGCTGGCTATATATAAGACCAATAAAATCACCGGGCTGGTGCAGGGCCACTGCTTCCAAAAAATGATCACGATCCAATGCTCCCAAACCGCCGTTATAGTCCATACCGGGAAGGGCAAATTCGGTGGAAATTTCAAAAACCGGTTGTTTTGGCCCGATAATTTCCGTTATTTTTCGGCCGCCGAACATATCGACGCGATCTCCCCAGGCTTGCCATTTTGTTGGGCTCCATGGTTCATTCAACGCGCTAAGTTCCGCCAGATCATTAACTGTATGTTTTAGCTGCCTGGCCAAGAAACGCTCCATCAAAGGGTGTTGAAGCTCTTGCGGGATGCGGGGATCGGTGATCATTAATAGAGGATCGACGTCTAGCGAAATTGCTTGAGGCAAGAGTGTTGGTTGAAACGCTCTTTCTCTCATAATTTTTTATGATTATGTGTATTATAAACATAAAAATTTAAATAATAAATAAGATTATATGTATAGAAGTGAATCAATATATTCTATCGCGAGTGTTTAATTGATTGCTTGAAGATTTTGAAGCGATCGGGGATATCGAGCAACCCAACACTTTGCGCCATACCTTCAAATACCCGGAAAAGGGTGGGAATGACATTATCCATATCGTCTGCCATCAGTTTCATCTTCGCTTTCGGCGGAGTCGTCTCACTGTACTGCCACCCTCCCAGCGTTTTGTGACCATACGTGGCAAAATGGACGCCTAACCCATGCATATTATCTACATCCAGTACTAATTTGAGAGCGTGGTTTATCAATTCTGATTCTTCATGGTGGCGACCGTTGTCCGCTGCTGTAAACGGAAAATATGCCTGGCCGTCTGTTTTCCAATCAAGGACGGCGGCGGGTGTTGTATCACTGGCCGCGCTCATCGTCCAGAGAACCCTGACAGGTACGCCGTCAGCGTCGGTTCTCACCACCATTGATCGAGTGCCTTCTCGATCTTTACCCATACCGGTAATCACTCCCTCTCTGTCAAGAAAGTTCATATAAGATAACCGATGAAGAGAGCGGAGGTCGGCATACATTGCCATCGCCGTCGAACTGCTGGTCGGGTCGGTCGCCGGCCTGGCCCCTGCTGAAGTCGTCCGATAACCGCGGTCGATCAGATTAAAAGCGACCTGGCTCATTATCGTACCCAAGGGAAAACGATACCGGTCAATTGCATCTTGGGCGTTCTGTATTCGCCTGGGCAGCGCGGCAATTTTAGCCGAGAAGTCAATTCCTTGATTGTCTACCGATTGAATTCTTTCCATAGCCGCTATTATAACATAATAAGGCTTCCCTTTTTTTTAAATCAAAAAAACAACCCATCGGTTTTTTAGTTCCGATGGATTGCTTAAGTTTAAGTGGGTAACTCAATTTCCAGTTATATCTCCAAGATTCACTGTTGATGCATTTACCCAAGTGCCATTATTACCGCCATGGTAGGTCCATGACCAGTACGGTTGAGCAAACGTAGTGTCAGCAGTCGGCCCAAAATAAGCAGCTACCCAATCATATGCTCCGGGACATGTATAAGTTCCGTTACATTTATAGTCAAAAGTGCCAATATTTCCATTTGTCTTTAAGCCAGACTGCAATACTCCTTTAAACGTGGCTTGGTAACCTCCTTCAAAGGCTCCCTTCACACCAGCTCCTACTGTACCGGAAGTAGTAACAGCTTGGGGACTGGGCCCTTTATACGTTACAAACTGGCCTGCATATTTAACAGTTGCGCAATAGTTACCACTTCCCTGATCCCATACCTGGACATGTTTGTTGTAATTATCATTGGCCCAAACATTGCCTAGCGTTCCTGAATCAGAGTCATTCGTTACTTTAAAAGTAATATCAACTACTGGTGCGCTGTTCGTATTACACTGACTTGCGTTAAGGTTTTGACCTTGTGGCGCAGCCAAGATAGTGGTGGCAAAGAGTGTTAGTCCTGCCACTACAGAAGTAACTCCGATTAATAATTTTTTCATTTATTTTCTCACCCCTTTCTTTTTTTTAAATATATAACAAAAAACCAACCGGCTGGGGTTGGTTCTATCCACTATAAATAACAGCGTTTGACTTCATGGTATTAATATAATCCCTTATATCGGTTATTTTCAAGACATATTAAGTGATTCAATCCGGGTTAAAATAGATCGGAGTAAAATTTAGGGTTTTATTTTTTAATGATGATCGGTCGAAAGCCGACTAGCTCATCGTGAGTGTTCGAAGCCCCTGTATAAACACCCATAATGCCACGATTATATTCATTTCCGCCGGCAAGAAATTTGCCGCTCGTATCTCGATCGGCGAACCATTCAGCGCACTCAGGAACCAAAGTTGGTATTTTTTTTTGGAATCTCGACGTTAATAAGCTGTACTCTATCGTTTTAGGCAATCTTATCGTCCAAAGAGACTTATCTACTCCTAACCGCTGCAAAATTTCCGGTAAAACGATTTTATCAATTTCATCTGGAGATAATGCAAAACGCGATTTTTTAGGCATATTGTCAAAAAATGGTGAAAAAGCAATTAGCCCAGTCTTAGAACCTCGAAGGGCTGCCAGCAATCTACCAAATGGATCATTTCCCAATAAATCCGCTTTATACATTTGCCTTCCTCGACCAAACAAAGGAACATCTGGTTTAGTGGTGACATCATAAACAGCCCAATAGCCGCCAAATTGGACAGACTCATTTCCGATTTGGCCTTCTTCAACCATTTGCCAAAAGTTGTGATCGGGTTTTAACCACCAACCGGGATAGGTCGCTTTCGGATCAAAGGCTTTCGGATCGTCGTAACCTATCAGTGGAATATAAACGGGCTCTACAGTTGGCCATTTTAAGCCATAGGCAGCATACATTATTTCTCGCATTTCTCTTGGTGGCAACGGCACGTCTATTTCCTTTCCAAAAAAGTCTTGCCAAGTTTTTTGCTCACGCTTCCACCAGTCCTTATCCGTCAATAATACATAATCGGCTCTTTTGTGTAATATATCTGCTATATGTATCGGTAGCTCAGATATCATACTAGGGAAATTATATCACGAATTAGAGCCTAAAAACACTATTTAGTCGTTTCATCACTGTCCCGCATTTGCAGCCACCTATTCGAAAGTAAATTGTTTGGAGTTTATTACTTCAATTTGCTACAATTTATTCTAATCTCTCATATTGTTGATTTTAATAAGATATCGATGGTTGGTTAGAATCTTCTCCGGTCGCAAAAGCGCTGGCGGGTTTGCGTGCCAATGAAGCCCGTTACTTTAAAAATAAATATAATCATGAATTTACGGTTGTACCCACGAGCGAAAACCAGAAAGCTATTGATTATGTAAACCGGATTTTGAAAGAGGAACGCGGCATCGTAATTGCCGCCAAACCATTAGAGACTTCCAGCTTGCAAGTGAAAACTGACAGATGGGGCAATCTCAAATAGATCTATTTATTTTACGAAAATGGTTTGTCGATCAATGTTTTGTATGCAACTAATGATCCTAAGGGGTGGGCCGTCGGCTTTAAGCTTTCCGATGGGACGGCCGTACCGAAAGAACTTGTCGATAAATTCAAGTTTGCCCGCCAGAAGTCCAAACTTGCCGGTACAATCCGCGGCTCTTTCTTTGTAATTAAGGGGAAATATTAAAGCGCAGTGGACTGCGCTTACTTACAAGCGGGTTGTTGGGGAAAGGTTTTATTAGTATAATATACATTACAATAGTCCCCATAGCTTAACGGATAAAGTACTGGTCTTCGGAACCAGTGATGGAAGTCCGATTCTTCCTGGGGACAGGGCCTGTAGCTCAACTGGTAGAGCAGTTCCCTCTTAAGGAATTGGTTCAGGGTTCGAGTCCCTGCAGGCTCACTAATGTTAACATTAGTGGCTTACCTCGCTCTGATTTTTGCTTTATTGTTGTTCCTTATTTCAATAAGCATCTATACCTTATTCCTCATCTATTCTTCACTGATGGGCTCGCCGTATGTACCGACCAGGCAGAAGGAAGCGGAGCTAATTCTGGCAGAAGCCGGTTTGAAAAAGGGAAAACATCTAATTGAGCTGGGCTGTGGGGATGGACGGATACTGCGGACGGCCGCCAAGAAATACCAACTGCAGGGATTGGGAATCGATGTCAATCTGTTTCTTATTCTCATTGCCCGAACAAAGGCCCGTTGGCAGAAATTAAAAACGATCAAATTTCAGACAAAAAATATTTTCGCTACCGACATCCGCCAGGCGGATTATGTTTATTTGTTTTTAATGCCTGCGCTGATCGCCAAACTAAAACCAAAGTTGGAAAAAGAACTTAAACCGAAAACAATCGTTATTTCCCACGGTTTTGCGATCAAGGGCTGGAAAAACAAGCAATACAAGTTACTTGACCGCCGTCCGTTTTCAACATATTACTACCGGTTAACCTGAATTTACTCTCGACCGCCGCGTCGGCCGACTTCTCTTGCTCTTTCCGGATTATTTCGGAAATTACCGCCGCTATGCGAACCGCCGCGGCTTCTTTCTTTCCACGTCAACTGATGGGCGCGACCGCTAGTCTGGGCTGCTTTGCCGCCTTTGCGGCCGGCTTGTTTATGTTGTTCCGGGTTGCCAAAATTTCCTCTGGCCATAATTTTCACCGCCTTTCCACCCGCTACTATAGAAGAAAAACATCAGACACGATCATAAAAGAGGTAATAAGTCGGTAAGAGCGGATTGTTGTATAATAAATTATATGGTCGGTAAAAGTTTAAAATATGTGGCGTTGTTTGGTTTGCTGCTCGCAATTAATTTGTTAATTATTAACAAATTTTATCGCAACAACCAGAAACAGGCGCATGCCCAAAAAATCCTCAATGAAATTGCCGAAGCGACCAACCTGCAAAACCAGTTTCAGTATTCCGGGAATCCGTATGTTCTTGGAGTATATGAAACGAATGCATCCTTCGGCGACAGCCGGGTAGCCAACCTGAAAAGCTTTTTTCGCAAATACAATTCGCCTCTTTACGATTATGCTGATCTGATTGTCCAGGTTTCCGACCAAAACGGTTTTGATTACCGCCTGCTGCCGGCCATCGCCATGCAGGAATCCAATGTCTGCAAATACATTCCCGATGATTCGCACAATTGTTGGGGTTGGGGAATATATGGCAGTACGGTAACGAAGTTTAACAGCTATGATGATGCCATTAAAACGATTGCCGCCGGCATCAAAAAAGACTACATCGATAAAGGGTTGGTGACGGCTTCTGCCATCATGGAGAAATATACACCATCCTCAACCGGCAGTTGGGCGCATGGGGTAAATACTTTTTTGAGAGCGCTGGAATAATTATTGTACGCTTCTTGCCGATTGCAGTTCCTGCGACAATGAATACTGCGTTCCCTGTTTTTTGGAACGGGCGGCGAAAAGCGATCCGCGCTTCTTTTTTTTGGAAGCCAAAGCAGCCAACCAGGTGCGTGATTCGCCGATTTTGGCGCGAAGCGTCCGTAAAATGGAAAGAGCCAATTCCATGAAACGGACATGGTATATTCCCGGCTTGACCGGCAGGCTTTCGACGGAAATCTTTTCAATATCTCTTACTTCATTAATAAGCGCCTTATCCGCTTTCTTGATGAGTTCGATTTCTCGTTTTATTTGTTCGGTCAGATCCCTAATCTCTTTTTTAATCAGAGTATTTTCGTAGTGCTCTTGAAAATTAAACAGCGTGAATTCTTTCTTTTGCGTTTTTGCTTTACCCGGTTTTTCCCAATTATAATCCGGATTCTCTGTCTGACCGAAGAACTGGTCGAGGAAGCCGCTCCCCATACGATCACTTAATGTTTCTAAAGTATCTTTCTGGGGGTTGTTTCGCGTCTTGGCATCGCCAGACGAATTACTCGCCATGCGCCAATTTTACTATAGGGCCAAAAGGAAATCAAGTGTTTTTTGCTTGCGAAGAATTGTTGCATAATAATAGCTGTTTTGCTTGGCCGTTTCCCGTTCTTTTTCATTAGTAATATTGCCTAAAAGTTTGTTTATCTCTTCCGGTTCGACGGTAATTTTTTCCTTCTCGGCAACCTCCGATAAGACAAATTCCAGTTTGTAAGTATCTTCTATTTCTTGGCGATACCGTTTTTTGAGATCATCGATGGTAATATTTTTTGATTTCAAATAGGCATCCATCGTCAAACCGATCTTTTGTACGTCATCGACCAATCGGCTCAGGCGCTGATTTAGCTCTTCCTCGACGACCAGATCGGAAATTTCAAATTTTGTTTCTTTGAGGACGGCCGCCAAAATTTCGTTGAGCAGTTTTTCTTTGTTTTCCGTTTCTTTTTTCGGCTCTTCGCCTTTACCCGGCACCCAGATATCTTTTTTCTTATTTTCTGCCTTTACATTTTTAATCTCTTCTTTATAATTGCCTAAATCAACGAGCGGCTTTTCAGCGATTGTGAATTTAATCTCCCAATCCTGGCCTTCTTTGGCCGAAGTCAGATCAACGCGGGGAGCAATAATCGGCTGGAGATTTTCCTTTTTGACGATTTCCTCATATATGTGGGGAAGAAAATCATTGAGCATTTCCTTAAGAATACCTTCCTTGGAAATATGCTTTTTGGCAATGTCCGCCGGCGCTTTTCCCTTGCGGAAACCTTCGACGGTCAACTGCGACTGCAGGTGAATGAAAGCCTTTTTCCGTTCTTCCTCAATGTCTTTAAGCGGGACCGTAACAATAATTTCGGTTGTTTTTTTTGCGGCCGCCGTTTTTTTGTAGGTGTACATACAGAATTATAATTCTACTTTATTTTCACCCAAAAACAACGGCAATTTATCTTCTTCCTGCCTAAACTGGTTAATAAAATTCTGTACCCGAATTGCCCAAGTTGGACTCTCCGAATAAATCCGGCCGATTGCCGGCACACTGGTAGCACCGCGATTGATATAATTTAAGCGCAGACCTTGAGCGACGGTATCGATGCTTTGGCTCCAGTTATCAAATTTTATATAGCCACCACCCC
>JAJYLO010000041.1 GCA_021787635.1 bacterium
TTGTTGATCTGCGGGTATCCTCGCTGCCGACAGTCCATGGTGAAAAAATCGTCATGCGTCTTCTCAAAAAAACCGGCGGTGTCCCGAGCCTGTCGGATTTGGGTTTAAGAGGACCGCAACTTAAAGATTTGGAAGAGGCCATTACCAAACCGTACGGAATAATCCTGGTTACCGGCCCGACCGGCAGTGGTAAAACGACGACATTATATTCATTATTGTCGCGCCTTAATAAGCCCAGTGTCAATATTGTTACCCTGGAAGACCCGGTGGAGTACCAGATGCCGGGAATCAATCAGGTGCAGATTAATCCCCAGGCCGGTTTGACATTTGCGACCGGCTTGCGCTCTTTTTTAAGACAAGACCCAAATATTATTCTGGTCGGCGAAATCCGCGATTCGGAAACAACACAACTGGCGATCCAGGCCGCCTTAACTGGCCATCTGGTTTTTTCGACATTACATACGAATGATTCGGCAACGGCCATTCCCCGTCTGGTCGATCTGGGTGCGGAAACTTTTCTGGTTGCTTCCGTCCTGAATGCCGTCATGGCGCAAAGAATCTGCCGGAGAATTTGCACCAGCTGCAAGGTGCAATACGAAGCGCCACCGGCTGTCCAACAAAATATCAAAGACGTGTTAGGTTCTTTGTTGCCGGCCATATATGCCAACGGTAAACCGCTTATGCTTTCCCGAGGTCAGGGATGCAATGAATGTAATAATACTGGTTATCTCGGGCGGGTTGCCATTTTCGAAGTCTTGAAAATCACTTCCGCAATCAATAGAATGATAATACAACAGTCGCCGGCAAAAGACATCGAAAATCAGGGGAAAAAAGAGGAGCTGATCGTAATGAAGCAGGATGGTTATCTTAAGGTGCTTGATGGCATTACTACCATTGAGGAAGTTTTGCGGGTGGCGGAAGTGGGATAATATGGATATATTTCAATTACTGCAATTGGCGATTGACAAACAAGCATCGGATTTGCACATTATACCGGATTATTATCCGTCTTTCCGTATTAACGGCGAACTGTATCAGATATCGACGCTGCCGGTTACAACCAAAGAGACCGCTCAGGAAATGGCGTTTTCACTCGTCAATAATGAACAGAAGGAAAACCTTTTATCCAATCGTGAGATTGATTTGGGCTATGGTTATAAGGATTATCGTTTCCGCGTCAATATTTATTTTGCCAAGGATGTTATCAACATCAGTTTGCGTACCATTCCCAAATATATCAGGACGTTGGAAGAATTAGGTTTACCGCCATTTCTTCATGATTGTATTAATTATCGTCAGGGTCTAATTTTGTTGACCGGGCCGACTGGAGAAGGTAAATCAACGACATTAGCCTCGATTATCAATGAGATCAATACCAAATTTGCCAGGCATATCGTCACAATCGAAGATCCGGTCGAATACATTTATCCGAAAGTGAAGTCAATCATTTCCCAAAGGCAGCTTCACGACGACACCCACTCATGGAATATTGCCTTGAAATCGGCCCTGCGTGAAGATCCGGATGTCATCATGGTCGGCGAAATGCGTGATTACGAAACGATTCAGCTGGTATTAACGGCTGCCGAAACCGGTCATCTGGTATTTTCCACTTTGCACACCAATTCCACCCCGGAAACGATTGATCGGATGATCAATATCTTTCCCCCAAATTATCAAAGTCAGGTCAGAAACCAACTGGCCGCCGTCCTAAAAATTGTGCTGGCGCAGCGGTTATTGCCCAAAATCGGGGGAATCGAAAGGGTGCCGGCGGTGGAGATACTGGTCAATACAATGGCGGTCGGGGCGGCAATCCGGGATGGAAAAACATATCTTATTAGCAATATGCTGGAAACATCGGAAAGTGAAGATATGATCTTGTTTGAGAAAAATATTCTTAGCCTGTATCAACAGGGGATAATATCCAGAGAAACTGCTTTTTCCTACGCGATAAGACCGAAGGAACTCGAAAAATTTATTAAATGAAATTAAATGGAATTCCAATATAAGGCCCTCAAAGAAAACAAGGTAGTTCAGAAGAAAATCGAAGCGGAAACGGTTGAGGAAGTGGTTGCATATCTACGTGATAACGGATATTTCCCGATTTCGATCAAATCGAACAAAAAAGTCGAACCAAGCATGCTAGGTAAATTTTTAAACAAGATATCTTTTAACGATGTGGTGGATTTTACCAGGCAGATTGCCATCATGCTCAATGCCGGTTTGACGCTTGTTGACTCGTTGGAAATATTGAAAAAACAAAGCGCCAAAGAGAGTGTCAAGAAATTGTTGGAAGATGTCGACAACGAAATAAAAGCCGGCAATTCATTCTCGTCGGCTTTAAAAAAATATCCACAGAATTTTTCCAATTTATATATCGCCTTAGTCAAATCAGGCGAGGCTTCCGGTAAACTGGGAGAGATTCTTCTTCGTCTGTCGGACAACCTGGAAAAAGAGCGGGAATTTAAAGGGAAATTGAAGGGCGCGATGATTTACCCGGTGATTGTTATTATTGCCATGATCGGTGTCATGTTTATTATGATTACTTTTGTCATTCCCAAATTGCTCGATCTTTATAAGCAGTTTAATATTAGTTTGCCGATATCGACGCAAATCCTTATGGCGATGTCTTCATTTAGCGTACATTTTTGGCCGCTTATTATCGCCGGCGTCTTCGGCGGTAATTACCTGCTTCATAAATACTTAAAAACGAAAGCGGGCAAAATCACCCGGGATACGTTATTGCTTAAAATACCGGTAATAAACAATGTTATCCGCGTTTCCGCTCTCGTCGATTCAACCAGAACATTGGCAATATTGATCGGTTCGGGTGTTTCTATTTTGGATGGGTTAAATATTATTATCGAAACGACAGACAACATCATTTTTCAAAACGCGTTCATCGAAATTAAGCAGAAAGTGGAAAAAGGTCAATCGCTGGGAGCATCACTGGAACAAGCGGAGATTTTTCCGCCAATTTTAGTCCAGATGGCAATGGTTGGTGAACAAACCGGACACCTTGACGATACGCTGATGCGTTTGTCAAAATATTTTGAAATGGAATCGGAAATGGCGATTAAAGCGATGACGGCGATGATTGAGCCGTTGATACTGGTAGTGCTTGGTCTTGGCGTTGGTTTCCTGGTTTTGTCGGTGATTACGCCGATATACAATTTGACAAACTCGTTCCAGTAATAAACGGTCAGTCCCTGCCTACTTCTTCTATTTTCCTTCCTTCAATTCTTTCCTTTAGGACGGGAAATTTATCTAGCGAATAATGGTTGATAAAGTATTCCGCCGCTGACCGGGTTTGTTTGATCAAGGCGTAATCGGTGAACGAGGCAATTTTCAGGTTTGCATATCCATGCTGCATTTTGCCGTAAATTTGACCGGGGCCACGAATACTTAAATCTTTTTCTGCCAGTAATCGTCCTTCTCTGGTGACGGCAAAATATTTCAACCGCTCGGAAACATCGCTATCATTATTGCTCGTAAAGAGAAAACAATAAGATTGTTTATTGCCGCGGCCAATCCGGCCACGCAGCTGATGCATTTGGGCCAACCCATAGCGCTCGGCCCCCTCGATGATCATAATAGTGGCGTTAGGAACGTCTATTCCCACTTCGACGACCGGTGTCGCCAACAGAATATCATACTTTCTGTTTTTAAAATCGTTCATAACGGTATCTTTTTCTTTTGACTTTAATTTTCCATGAACCAGTCCGAGTTTCAGTTGCGGGAAAACCCGGCTTTTTAAATATTCATATTCCTTGGTGACCGCTTTGACTGACTGCAATGTTTCCGTTTCTGACTCTTCAATCAGCGGGCAGATGATAAATGCCTGAACCGTCTGTTCTTTTATTTGCCGTTTGATCCATTGATAGCCGGCGGTGCGTTTTTGTTGCGGAACCAGATAAGTTTTTATCGGCAGCCGGCCAACCGGCATTTCATCGATCATCGACAGATCCAACTCACCATGTAGAGTGAGGGCGACTGTCCGAGGGATAGGCGTCGCCGTCATTGTCAGAACATGGGGGCTCATCCCCTTTTCCTTCAGCTTTGCCCGCTGGGCGACACCGAAGCGGTGCTGTTCATCAATAACAACGAAGCCAATTTTTTTCAAATTAAATTTCTGACTGATTAATGCATGGGTACCAACGACGATATCGCAATTTGAAATTTGTCCCGTCTTGACGGGACAAATTTTCTGAGATCCGGTTTGCAGGCCTATCTTAACAGGAGAGTCCTTAAATAAATTTGTTAATGTTTGATAGTGTTGTTGTACTAATATTTCTGTCGGGGCCATTATCAATGATTGATAACCGTTAAGATAAGCTAAATAGCAGGCTAAGGCGGCAACGACGGTTTTTCCCGATCCAACTTCGCCTTGTAGAAAGCGGTTCATCGGTTTTGTTTTGGTTAAATCGTTTTCAATTTCTTTCCATACCTTTTGCTGACTGACGGTTAATTTGAATGGTAAATGGTTGATAAATAATTGCAGGGACGAATTTAAATCCGTCCCTACATTGAACCGGTGTCCCACCGTCTGTTTTTCCCACTCTTTTTTTATCAGGGCCGATGTTAATTGTATAGTGAATAATTCATCGAATGCCAACCGCTGTTTGGACTTGTTTAATGCGTCTTGACTATCTGGAAAATGAATGTTTTGGTAAGCACTTTTTTCATCAGTCAATTTATTAAACGCCAGAATTTCTTTCGGATATAATTCTTTACCAAGTTGATCACGATCGTGATCTAATTGGTTTAATATATTATGAATTTTTTCGCGCATCAATTTCGACGATAATCCTCTTTTCTCAGAGTATATCGGAATCAGCCGGCCGGTATGTTTGCCGGGAACGCCAATTTCATACTCGTATGGTTCAATACTGTATTTGTTGCCGAATCGCCTGACCAGCCCGGCGACAGACAGCACTATCCCGGG
This sequence comes from bacterium, assembly GCA_021787635.1. GTDB lineage: Bacteria > Patescibacteriota > Microgenomatia > UBA1406 > GWC2-37-13 > JAJYIQ01. The sequence goes on from JAJYLO010000041.1 coordinate 4,943, forward strand.
TTTAAAGAGTGTCAGCAGATACGGCTGGTTAAACCAGGTTAGCTCAACCGTGCCGGTACTGTCTTCCAATTTGAATTTTTGCATCCGCGTACCGTTTCTTGTTACCACATATTGGCCATTGGTAATTTTTCCGGTAACGGTTACTATTTCTCCTTCTTGCAATTTGTTTATGGGAGAAATCAGCGAATAATCTTCATAGCGGGAAGGGAAATAATTAATGAAATCCCAAAAAGTGTTGATGCCGATTGATTTTAACCGGCGGATAGTAATTACACTCGTGTTAGGTAATGATTCGATCGGATCATTTATCATTGTTACCTTATAAATAACAGCGGCGCAAGCGACGACAAAATAAGCAGAATAGATGAAACGATCATGATTACTTTCCAGATTGTTTCTTTTTTAATTTTCAGCTTCATAATTTTTTATTTTACCACAATTTTGTTATACTTATCAGATATGTATGAATCCCGTCGTTTACGGATACAACAGCAATATTTTAGACAGCAATTGATTGTCAAAGGCCTGATTTTCCTCACGGGGTTGATCGTCGTCGGCTTCATCTTTTCTTTCCTGCTTTTTGCCTGGTATGCCCGGGATTTGCCTTCGCCGACGAAACTGTCGCAGGCGCCGACGGCCTCAACCGTCTTTTACGACCGTGACGGTAATATTTTATATGAAATGTATAAAGACAAAAACCGGATGCCGGTTGCTTTTGCCGATTTGCCGACTTACCTGAAGCAGGCGACCATATCGATCGAGGATAAAAACTTTTATCACCATGGCGGCGTTTCGGAAATGGGGATTATCCGGTCGGTAATTGATCTCATAATAAAACACCGTCTCGAGGGTGGGTCGACCATTACCCAGCAGCTTATCAAGAACGTTCTTCTCAATTCCAACCGCAGCATCAGCCGGAAAATAAAAGAAGCAATCCTTGCCTTTGAGGCAGAAAAAAAATACACTAAGGACGAAATTCTCACCATGTACTTAAATGAAGCGCCTTACGGTGGTACGATCTGGGGAGTTGGCAGTGCAGCGATGACTTATTTTGGCAAACCGGTTAAAGATTTGAATTTGGTCGAATGCGCTATTTTGGCCGGATTGCCACAGGACCCGAGCTACTATTCGCCGTATATCGGTAAAAATGACGCCTGGAAAGGACGGGCTCAGGATGTCCTCCGGCGGATGAGGGAAGATGGCTATATTACCGATAAACAGGAAAAAAAGGCTGATGCCGATGTCGAAGCCTACGGTTTTGCCCCGCCGAAAATGGCGATCAATGCGCCGCATTTTGTTTTTTACGTCAAAGATTTAGTTGATAAGGATTACGGCCCGCAGCTTATTGAGCAGGGAGTAAAAATAAAAACGACATTATCACTGCCGGTTGAACAAACGGTGGAAAAAATTGTTAAGGACGAAATTGAAAAGCTGAAAGGTTACAATGCGACCAACGCTGCCGTTGTCGTCCTCGATTCCCAAACCGGCGAAATTCTGGCAATGGATGGAAGTTATGATTACAACGACCCAAAATTCGGCAAGTTCAATGCCGCCTTGGGATTACGGCAGCCCGGGAGCGCTGTCAAGCCGATTACCTACAGTCTCGCCTTCGAAAAAGGTTATACCCCGGCGACGGTCCTTATGGATGTCAAAACCGATTTTCCCGACCAGGGCGGAAAAAATTATTCTCCCGTCAACTATGACGGTAAATTCCGTGGACCGGTCCAACTGCGGTTTGCTTTAGGTAATTCTATCAATATTCCCGCAGTCAAATTACTGGCGATGGTTGGTATCAAGAATTTTCTCCAAAGAGCATATGATATGGGATTGACTCAATTGGCGCCAACGCAGGATAATCTCAACCGTTTCGGGTTGTCGGTGACTCTGGGTGGTGGCGAAACAACGCTACTCGATCTTACTTCTGCTTATGAAGTGTTCGCCGACGGCGGGGTGAAAAAACAGCCGTCGTCCATTTTGGACATTAGCGATTTTAAAGGAAATACGATTTATAAACAGGTCAAGATGGATGAAAAACGGATTACTTCGCCGGAAGTGGCGTTTTTAATTTCTCATATTCTTTCCGATAATAACGCCCGGATGGCGGAATTTGGCCCCAATTCTTATCTGAATATCCCCGGAAAAACCGTGGCTGTCAAAACCGGTACCACCGATGACAAACGGGATAATTGGACAGTTGGGTATACCAACAGTATTACTGTCGGTGTCTGGGTGGGTAATAATGACAACAGTCCAATGAATCCGAAAATCGCCTCCGGTATCACCGGCGCTTCACCGATTTGGTACGATATTATGCGGGAACTTCTTAAAAAATACGACGACGGAATTATCGCTAAGCCGAACGATGTCAAGGCGGTGACGATCGATTCCTATCTTGGTGGTTTGCCCAAAGATAACCAGCCAACCAGAACTGAATATTTTATTGTCGGTACCGAACCGAAGACAATTTCGCCATTTTATAAAACGCTGAAAATTGCCCGGGCCGACGGCAAATTGGCGAATGATGTTCAGATAAAACGGGGCGATTATGACCAAAAAGACTGTATTGTCATCACCGAAGACGATCCGGTTTCGACCGACGGCATCAACCGTTGGCAGCAAGCGATTAACGACTGGGCAAAAAACCAGCCCGATGACCGCCTGAAGTGTCCGACCGATACATCCAGCGCTTCGTCCGATTCGGTTATTGTCCAAATCAAATCGCCGGGTGACCAGGCGATGGTTGGTACGGGTAACGTCGACGTCCAGGCAAAGGTCTATAGCGTCGTTGATATCAAAAACGTCAAAATTTATCTCAACGACAACCAGGTGCAAAGCATTGACGGTAACAACCGCGATATTGATCAAAACGTGTCAATCGGCAGCGACGGCGTTTACCGGATAAAAGTGGCGGCGACAAATAACAATGGTCAGACCGGTGATTCGACAATCAACTTATATGTTGGTGTTACTCCGACTCCGACCCCCACCCCAACTTCGCCGTAATAATTTTTAACGCATCGAAATCACTGGCAATCGTCGACCGGAATTTGGCGAAACGAATGGCGGCGGCCGGATGCAAAGTTATGAAATATATTTTATTATTCTGATCGATTAACGAACCATGTTCTTTTAAGATGGAAATGTCTTGATTTAAGACGGCGGCAACGGCGGTTTTTCCTAATAGAACGATTACTTTCGGTTTAATTATCGTCAATTGTTTCATAAAAAATGGTCGAGCAGTATCGATTTGTTTTTTAGACGGTGTTCCCCGTTTCGGCAAATATTTCACCGGACTGGTGATATAAACATCCTTTTCGTTCAAGTTTAAAATATTTCTGATTAAAGACCGGAGATATTTACCGGAGCGGCCGATGAAAGGTCGGCCGGTTTCCGCTTCATTTTTGCCTGGTGCTTCGCCGACAAACATAATTTTTGCGTCGGGATCGCCTTCACCGAATACCATTTTGCCGGTGGAATCTTTTTTACAATCGGCGCAATGTTCGATTTCCGCGGCGAGTTTTTTTAACCCAATCACTTTATTCATGGCTTATGGTAAAAACCAGTGCATTGTCACAGTGTAGATTTTATTTTCTCCAATTCTTTCTT
>JAJYLO010000042.1 GCA_021787635.1 bacterium
TCCATAAGCCGACGGGCCTTATCGTCCAGTGCCAGACCGAACGCTACCAGTTGCAAAACCGGGAAAACGCCCTGAAAATCCTCCGGGCAAAACTGTGGCAAATCGAACAGGAAAAAGCGGAAAAAACCATCGAGTCTTTCAAAAAAGATAAAATCGCTTCCTGGGGCCGGCAGATCCGTTCTTATGTTTTACATCCATATAAACTGATCAAGGATTTGCGCACCGATCATGAGGAATCAAATGTCGACCGCGTCCTCGACGGCGAAATCGATAATTTCATCGAAGCCTACCTAAAACAAAATAAGTAATTTATTGAGTATTGTATTTTCCTTTTTTTCTTGCTATGCTAAATGGATATGGAAATTACCAAGAACCCCAGCATGATCCATAATTTGAATAATAACAACAACGAAGATAACGCTTCATACAAAAAATTTTTTACTTTTATCGGCGGTGCAATTATCCTTGGCGCTTTAGCCGGTTTCATCATTGCCTCTTTCCAAAAAGGCGCCAATAATACTACGCCAAATAGCAATAATACTGCTGCCGCTGCCAAAACTGCCGGCATTGCCGATAAAAAAACATTTAAAGATATGGCTGAAGGAATACTGCGCGAAGGCGGCATCGATAGTGAAGGCACTTATCATCTCGAACGGCCAGGCGGCGAATCGCAAAATGTCTACCTGACGTCAACAACTGTTGATTTATCACCGTATGTCGGTAAAAAAGTCAAAGTCTGGGGCCAAACCTATGCCGGTGATAAAGCCGGCTGGCTGATGGATGTCGGACTGGTTGAGCTGCAGTAACTATGATAGTTTTTGACAAAGTCACAAAACGCTTCCCGCTGGGCAACACCGCATTGGCCGAAGTTTCGTTTCATATCGCTGATAATGATTTTATTTTTCTCGTTGGCCCTTCCGGCGCCGGCAAAACGACGATTCTTAAACTAATCACGCGTGAATATGCGCCCACTACCGGTAAGGTAACGGTCAATGATCTGAAGGATGTAGTTGCTCTTCGCCGTTCGATCGGCGTCGTTTTTCAGGACTTCAAAATTTTACCGGATAAAAATGTTTTTGAAAATATCGCCTTAAGCCTAAAAGTCATCGGTATGCGGCCGGCGGAAATTAAAGTAAAAGTCCGGGAAGCGCTGGATCTCGTCAATCTTTCCCATAAGGAAAAAGTTTTTCCCCTGCAGCTTTCGGCCGGCGAACTGCAACGGGTAGCGATCGCCCGGGCAATTGTCGGCGACCGGCAGATTCTCTTGGCCGACGAACCGACCGGCAATCTTGACCCAAAAACTTCCTGGAGCATCATCAAAATTTTCCGGAAATTGGAAGGAAAAAGAACGATTATTGTCGCTACCCACAATATTGATATTGTCAACAGCATGCAAAAACGGGTTTTTATGATGAAAGACGGCAGGTTAACTAAAGATATCAAAAAAGGAGGATACGAGCTATGAACGAACTGCTGACATCGATCCGCCGGACGCCATATCAGTCTTTTACCGCTTTTTTGGTGCTGTTTTTTACCCTATTTCTGTCGCTTACCCTTTTTACATCCTTGAGTTTTCTTTATGGCATCCTCGGATATGTTGAAACCCGTCCCCAGGTCACCGTTTATTTCCAGACCAAGACGCCGGAGGCGGAAATTTTCCGCACCCGTGACGAGCTCGTCAATTCCGGTAAGGTCCTTTCCATCAAATACATTTCCCAGGCCGACGCTTTTAACATCTATAAAAACCTCAATAAAGACAATCCGCTGCTTTTGGAGATGGTGTCCGCCGATATCTTGCCGCCATCCCTGGAAATTTATGCCAAAAAACCGATTTACTTGCCGGAAATTGCCGAATTCCTTAAAAAACAGCCGGCGGTCGACGAAGTCCAATTCCAGAAAGATATTTTCGACCGGCTAATTACCCTGACATCTATTCTGCGTAAAGTAACAATTGTCTTTTTCGCTTATCTGATAACGATGTCGATCATCGTATTGACAACAACCACTCTTTTCAAAATTGCCCTCAAAAAAGACGAAATCGAATTACTGCGGCTGTTGGGAGCGACCAATTTTTATGTCCGGAAACCATTTTTACTTGAAGGGTTATTTATGGGTTTTACCGCCTCGGTCTGCTCATTCCTGATATTGGCCGGTATCCTTTTTTACCTGTCGCCGTTTCTTGGCGCCTATTTGCGAGGCACGCCGTCCCTTATTCTCGATCTAAACTGGACTCAATTAACTGTCTGGCCGCTTAACCCCGTTTTCCTTGCCATCACTTTCGGCCTCTCCTCTCTTTTCGGCATGGGTATTGCCACGGCCGCCAGCTTTCTAGCAACAAACAAATATCTCAAAGTATAAAATAATTTTATGAGGTTCAAAAAAAATTTAATTATTTTTATTCTCCTTTTATCGGTATCCGCCTTTGTCTTTGCCCCGCCGATAATGTCGATTGATTGCGATCCGAACATATCCGTTTCCGGTCTATCCCAAAACGATCTAAACACTTTAGTCGGTTTATGTTCCCAAAAAGTCAATAACCTGCGCAACCAAGCAAACACTCTGTCATCACAAATCCAATATATGGATACGCAGATTTATCTGACCGGCCTGCAAATTGAAGATACCAAGCAAAAAATTATCACTACTCAAAAGGAAATTGATATGCTTGGTTCCCGAATTGAGGGATTGAATACTTCATTAGATTATCTTTCTAAATTATTAATTGACAAAATCGTCGAAAGTTATAAACAACGGTCAGTCTCCCTTATCACTATTCTTCTTGACAGCATCGACGCCAATGATTTAATAAGCCAGGTTAAATACCTGAAAACCACCCGCCAAAACAATCAAAACTTGCTTCTGCAGGTTCAGGAAACCAAAACCAATTTTGAGGAACAAAAAACTTTACGGGAACAAAAAACCATCGAGCTGAATAATTTGCAAACAACCTTAAACCGACAACAAGCAAATCTAAGCAGCCAGAAAGCAGCCAAACAACAGTTATTGGCTGCTACTCAAAATGACGAAGCGACTTATGAGAATCTATTGGATAAAGCCCGCCAGGAATTAGCCGGTTTTTCTGCTTTCACCCAGTCGGCCGGCGGTGGTTTGACGACATTCGGCGGCGGCAGCAACGGCTGGTACTACACCCAAAGAGATCCCCAGTGGGGCAATATGCTATTACCCGGATCATCAACAAACATTATGACGGCAGGCTGCGCTGTCACTTCCGTTGCCATGGTTTGTAAAAGCTACGGACAAAATATAACGCCGTCGACTATTGCCGACGATCCCAGTAAGTTTATAGGCGGTGATTTATGGAATTGGGCGTTTAGCTGCAGCGGCAAATCAACCGATTGGTTGGGATCAAGCAAAGATCAAGTTGAATCGTATGTTAAAAACAATACACCGATCATACTGCGTTTATCGGTACCAAGCGTTTCCGGCTTGCATTTTGTCGTTGCTTTTAAATGGGATGACGGCAAAAATGATTTTATAATCCATGATCCGTATTACGGTCCAGACAAGCCTTTTTCCGAGAGGTATAATTGGTCGCAGGTAACCACTGCTATCGCGATCCATTAACAGTTTTGTAGCATATAATCCATTGACATCTTCTCCGATAAATGATTCCATTGTTTCATGGTGGCACTACTCCACTACTTAACCGCTATATATATAATATGTATATTATTAGCGACGGATGTTTCGGCAACTTTGAAAATCAATGAAATTTATCCGGCACCGGAATCGGGCGAATACGAATGGGTGGAAGTGTACAATAATGAAGATAAGGCGATCGATATCACCGGTGATTATATTACCGACGATACGAGCATTAGTTCCCACAAACTGAAATTCGACATCAACGAAATCCCGGCCCTCGGATTTGTAATCGCTACGACCTCCGGCTCGGTCCTGAATAATAATGACGGCGATTCGGCGATTTTAAGAAACGGCAATGGCGATATCATTGAAAGTATTGCTTATTCCGGTAGTTTTAATTCGGAAAAAAGCTACATCCGCTGCGATGATAATTGGTTCATCTCCACCATCATCACCAAAAATACGGCTAACGACAATGCCTGCCTGGCGCTGACACCAACCCCGACGTTGACGCCAACGCCGACGATCACCCCCACTCCCGAACCGACAACGACACCCAAACCGACGATGACGCCAACGCTCAGTCCTTCGCCAACAGCCAAACCAACGCCAACGCCCAAACCGTCGTTAACGCCAACCGGCAAGCCCACACCGTCAACCATCACCACTGTCTCCACCTCAGCTAAGTACTTAATTACAGCAGCTACACCGGCCGTCCTGGGCGCAAAAACAGAAAAAAAAGATCCGCCGCCTTTAAGCAAAATCTTCGCCGCCGTCGCTTTCATCTTTTCTCTTTTGACAATCATCGCCGTCTTTCTTAAAATGAAGATGAAGCATGAAAAGAATAGTTGATTTTTTCCATCATTTACTCATCCCGAGGGAAGACAATAATTACCGGGCGAAGGCCCTTCATCCCGATTTCCTTACCTATTACCTGATTATCGCCTTTTTTTTGACGCTTACTTTCAAACAGCTCGGCTTATCCAATGTGCTCGGATTTGCAACCGATATCACCGTCGATAAACTTTACCAATTGACCAATCAGGAGCGGGAAAGAAACAGCTTGCCGGATTTGAAATATAACAGCGAACTGGCGCAGGCCGCCGCCGACAAAGCCGCCGACATGTTTGCCAAAAATTATTGGGCCCATTACGGCCCCGACGGCGAAACGCCCTGGGATTTTATTTTAGGCGCCGGCTACCATTATGAATATGCCGGTGAAAATCTGGCTAAAAACTTTTTATTCAGCCAAAATGTGGTCGATGCCTGGATGAATTCACCCACCCACCGGGAAAATATTCTGCGGTCTAATTATACCGATGTCGGTTTTGCCGTCGTCAACGGCACATTAAACGGTGAGCAGACCACTCTTGTCGTCCAGATGTTCGGTAAACCGCAAGGGGCGTCAGCTATTGCGTCTGCCGCTAAACCGGCCGTGTCAACCGCCCCGACGTTAACGCCAACGGTCGCTCCGACATCGGCCGCTGTAGCCCCACTTAGCGGGACGAAGACGGCTCAAAATTCCACGATACTCACCAAACAAACCACTCAACCAAAAATCAATCTGCTGGGATTTGTTCTAAATATGAATTTGGTTTTCCTGTCGTTTCTTCTGCTTGCTCTCGCCCTCGATTTTTATTTCGCTTCCAAACTGCACGTCGTGCGTATCGGCAGCAAAAATCTGGCCCATTTTATTTTTATTGGGTTCATTATTTTGGGATTATTAGTTTTCACCCGCGGAGCAATACTGTAATATGCACCATGCATTAGTCCATCTGCGCAAAGAACTGAAAAAAAATTTGTTTGATTATTTATTGCTTTTTAGCGCCGGCATTTTTTTCCTCATCACCGCCGACCTTTATAAAGGTGAGCGGTTGATCGAGTTTTTCGTCCTGGTCAGCTACGCCCTTTTCTACATTGTCTGGAGCATTTATCATCACATTGTTGACAATTCCCTTCATTTAAAGACTGTGATAGAATATATCCTGATGGCCTTTACCATCATTTTTTTGTTAAAGATTATAATATTGCCCTAATATATGAAAGGGTTAATACTGGCCGGCGGATTGGCGACAAGATTACGGCCGCTTACCTGGGTTACCAATAAACATTTACTTCCGATTTATGACAAACCAATGATTTATTATGGTATTGAAACGATGGCCAGGGCTGGTATCAAAGAAGTCCTTATTTCCAGCTCACCCGACCATGCCGGTGACTTTGCCAACCTTCTTAAAGACGGCTCCGATTTTAATCTCTGCCTTTATTATGCGGTACAGCAAAAACCCGGCGGAATCTCTAATGCCATCGCCTTAGCGGAGCAATTTACCGGAAAAGAAAAGTTATTGGTTCTTTTAGGGGATAATATTTTTAGCACCAATCTCAAACCGGTCGTCGAGAAATTCGAAAAACAGGAGCGGGGCGCTTTTATTTATGGCGTCAGGATGCCGACCGAATCAAGGCAATACGGCGTGATCGAGATCGATAAGAATGGCAAAGTTTTATCAATCGAAGAAAAACCGGAGCATCCCAAATCGGATATCGCCCAAACGGGAATATACATGTATGATAACCGGGTATTTGATTTTATCCGCCAATTAAAACCATCCGGCCGAGGCGAACTGGAAGTGACCGACTTGAATAATTTTTACGTCAAAGAGGGTACACTCACCTGCGAAATCCTCGACTGGTGGATCGATGCCGGTACCTCATACGACGAATTACTGCGGGCCAACAACCTTGTCGCCGAAAAAGTAAAGGCCGGAGAATTATAAAAAATTGGGTTGACTTTTTAGCATTTTTTTCGGACAATGTAATTATGGATACAACTCAACTTTTACTGACAGTGGTCTTGACGGTCACCACGATTTTACTGGTCGTCATCGGCATCCAGCTTATTTTCGTCCTGCGCGAATTGCGACTGTCCATGAAACGGATTAACGGCATCATCGACGCTTTCGAAAAAGTCGGCGGTTCGGTTGAACACGGTTTTGCCGAGCTAACCGGTTTTTTTGCCGGCGCCAAAAGTCTTTTCAGTATCATCGATATTCTTCGCCGTAAAAAAAATGGTAAAAAATGAATATCAGCTATCCAATTTCTGGTTGGGCTTTGCCTTTGGCGCCATCATGGCCGGCGGCGCCGCTTACCTTTTGGGAACAAAACAGGGGCGGAAGATGCTCCATGAGCTCTTGGAACTAAGCGAGGATTGGGAAAAAAATCTGGCCGATATCCTGGAGGAAGTTAGCGAAGTGGTCGAGGAAAAAGGCGGCGAGATCCTTGACGAAGTCCGGAAGTTGCCGGCACCGGCCAAAAATCACACCAGTCTCCAAAGCCTGCTCAATAAAATGCGGACATTATCCCCCCAATCCAAAAAAGAAAAACGCTTCTTTGTCAAGGAATAAAAATCCCCTTGATTTTTTTTAAAAATGGGTGTATATTAGGAGTTGATTTTTTCCTCCCCTTTAATTTGTAGGGGGTTTTTATTGTTATCTAAAGTATTTACAATTATATTCTGATGAGTAAGACTGACCCAAACATTAAAACCCCAAAAAAAACCCTCCTCTTGGGAAAAGAAGACCGCCAGCTGGAAGAATTCGATCTGATTAAAGTCCAAAAAGAATCATGGAATCGTTTTATCAAAATTACTCTCAAAGAGATCCTTAACGAGTTTTTCCCGATCGAAGATTATACCGGCAAAAAATTCGTCCTTTATTTTGAAGATTTGTTCTTCGGCGAACCTCGTTATGACCTGCCTCTTTGTCTAACTAAAAAACTGACTTATGATACACCGGTTTATCTAAAACTCCGCTTGGTCAACAAAAAAACCGGCACCGAAAAAAAACAAGATGTCTATTTTTTCAACCTGCCGAAAATGACCGACCGGGGAACATTCATCATCAACGGTATCGAACGGGCTATCATCAACCAGATCGTCCGCTCGCCCGGCGTCTACTTTACCGCCGAAATTGATAAATCGACCGGACTGACTCTTTATAATGCCGAAATTAGACCATATATTGGCGCCTGGATTGATATCGCCATCAACAAAAATAATCTCATTGAAATGAAAGTCAACAAGAAACGGAAATTTTTGGCGCCGGTTTTCCTGAAAACTTTTGAAGGCGAAAACAGCAACCAGCTCATGAGCTACTTTGACGGTCTCGACAAAGGCCTCCTGGAAAAATATATAATGCCGACGGTCAAAAAAGATTCCACCAAAAGTAAAAATGAAGCCGTCCTGGAAATTTACCGTAAAGTCCGACCGGGTGAACCGCTTATTTTGGAAAATGCTTACGAAACGCTCAATAATTTGTTTTTCAACCATAGGCGATATTCCCTTTCCGATGTCGGCCGCTATAAAATCAATAAAAAATTAAGTCTTGGTTTGCCGATTACCAAAGACAATTACCTCCTGACCAAAGCCGATATCATTGAAACAATCAAGTATCTCGTCAATCTGACAATCAACAAAGGCAATTTTGACGATATCGACCATCTCGGCAACCGCCGCTTAAGGACGGTCGGCGAACTCATCAGCATGTATGGTATCCGTGTCGGTATGGTCCGGGTCGAACGGGAAATCAAAGAAAGAATGAGTTTGGTTGCCGGCGAAACTAATGTCACGCCGTCCCAAATCGTCAATTCCAAACCGCTTATCGTCGCTATCAATTCTTTTTATCGCACGAGTCAGTTGTCAACGATCGTCGATCAGACTAATCCGCTGTCGGAGTTGGATAATTTGCGCCGGATAACCGTCGG
>JAJYLO010000043.1 GCA_021787635.1 bacterium
GCAGGGAAAAACGGAAAAATTAATCGATGATACTGCCGCTTGGACTGCCGGTAAAACAACCGCTCCCCCGACGCTTTCTTTTCAGGATTTGAAAGAAAAGCTGGTGAATGATAACCGGCCGCTTTTTAACCAGTTGTTGGAAGCGGCCAAGCAACTGAAAACACAGGAACAGACGGCGATCCAGCAGGCCAAATCTAATAACCAGAATATCGGCAATGCTAATCTGGCAATGCAGAATTTCGATCCAGAAAAGCTGCTAAAAAGTAATTGGATTTTTCCCCTTGATAAATTTTTGCTGTGGCTGAAATCACTGTATTTCTATACCCATGCCGGGCTGTTTTTATTAGCCGGTATCTTGTTTCTTATCCTTTTGGCTATCGTCCTTTTGAGTACCGGTATAAAAGCACGATTACGCTGGCTGGGAATGACTTTTTTATTGGCCGCCGGTGCTAACCTGCTGGCGTTTCTGGCAACAAACCGGTTGATCAAATTAACCCTCTCCACCATCCCACCATTTGTAATGACGTTAACTAACGACTTACTGACGCCGCTTCTAACCCACTACCTCCGGTTCGTAAAAATTGGTGCGGAAAGTTTCGGCATTATTGCCGCCTGCTGTCTGATCGCTTCTTTGGCAATCCATCGGAAATAGCGGGGAAAACATCATGAACCGGTCGGCGCCGGAGATGAAGTTACTGTCGGCGCCGGCGACGCAGATGGCGATGCTGTCGGCGACGGCGTATTGGTCGGCGCAACGGTTGGCGTAACAGATATCGGCGTCGGCGTCGCTGTCGAACCGCTGAAAACAACGCTTGGATTTTGATTGCTGGTATCGGTGATCGTAAATGAATCAGTCATATCCTGCACTGTAAGATTAACTGTCCCGCTATTAGGCGAGCCGACGGTAAAGCTTGCTTGGCCGTTTTGGGCCGAAAAAGTGGCCGGCAAAGAAGTGCCGTTGACCGTGACACCCGCTACATTTGTCGTTTGGGATACTTTAATGCTTTTTGTGCCGGAAACCGGGTTTTGGCTGCAATCACGGATCACTAAATTCAAGTTGGCTACCGACCCCACGGTGGCAGTTACCGGCGATACCGGATAAACATCGGAATACCAAGAGTTGGCAACACCGGCCCCGGTCGTACAATTGGAATTGGTCGATGTGCCGGTCGACGATGACGAACCGCTAAAGGTAATCGATGGGTTGTTATTACTGATATCGGTTATCGTAAACGAGCTGGTAATGTCTTTCACCGCGAGCGTCACCGTCCCCGCCACCTGGGAAGAAACATAAAAATTGGCTTGGCCGTTTTGGGCCGTAATCGTATATGGCATGGCTTGGCCGTTAATTTGGGTGTTGGGGTCGCCCGAAACTAAAGAAATCGTCAGCTTGTCGCCGACCGGTGCCGTTTTTATATCGCAGTCGCGGATGACGACCACCAGCTCAACCGAACCGGTATTGGTATTGATCGGCGGATTGGGATAGACGTCAGAATACCAGGAGTTTGGAGTGCCGCTGCCGGTTGTGCAGTTTGAATTGGATGCGGTACTTGGCGCTGGCGCCGGCGTCGGGATGACTGTCGTCGGCAACGGTGCCAATGTCGGCCAGGGTGTTGATGTCGGCAGCGGTGCCATGGTTGGATAAGGCGTCGGTGGCGGCGCCGAATGATCGTTGGCACCCAAAACACTGTTTTTCGTATCCGAAAAAGTCGGGATAGCGACCGTCGGAACAATATCATGAAACGGGGCGGAATAATAAACGTTATTGGCGACATTATGGGAAACCGATGTCATTTTCGACAGAAGATAATTGCGATACCGTATGGCAACAACAATAAAAGCGCTGATAAAAACAACGACGACAAGGAGAAAAATCTTCAACCTCATGGCAAAATTATAGCAAATAAAAAAGGCTCATCATTCCCTTGTTATAATGTTGGTATAATAAGAAGAACATGAAACTATCAATCGGTATTGTTGGCCTTCCAAATGTAGGAAAATCAACACTATTCAACGCCCTCCTCAAAAAGCAGGTCGCCAATGTGGCGAATTATCCCTTTTGCACCATCGAACCGAACGTCGGCATCATCGAAGTACCCGATAAACGGTTACCGGTACTCGCCAAGATTGTAAACACCACAAAAATCGTTCCGGCGGTGGTCGAATTTTACGATATCGCCGGCTTGGTCCGTGGGGCTTCCAAAGGCGAAGGCCTGGGCAACAAATTTCTTTCCCACATCCGCGAAGTGGCGGCCATCGTCCACGTCGTCCGGCTTTTTGAAGATAACAATATTATCCATGTTTCCGACAAAATCAATCCGGTGGACGATATTCAGATAATTGAGACGGAACTTATTCTCGCCGATCTGGAAACGCTAAAAAAACAACACGAACCGCGGCAGAATGCCACTAAAGACGAACGGTCGGCGTATGAAGTTTATAAAAAATTGATTGACCATCTTGACGCGGGTAAACCGGCACGCACTTTCATCCTCACCGATGAAGAATTAGCGGCGATCAGACAACTTAACCTGCTGACGATGAAACCAGTAATTTTCGTTTTCAATGTTTCCGAACAACAACTGGAAAATATAAAAGAAACGGACGAGCAAATTGACAAAATCAGGTGGCCGGCGGATTTTGTCAAAAGAAACAATTTCTTGTCGCCTTTGCTGTTAAATGCAAAATTGGAGAATGATGTATTGACATTAGATGAAAAAGATCAAAAAGAATATTTACAACAATATAATTTGGGTGATACCGGTTTAAACCGCCTGATAAAAAAAGCCTACGAAACGCTCGGCTTGATTTCCTTTTTGACTGCCGGCACCATAGAAGCACGGGCATGGACCATCACTAAAGGGACGTTGGCCCCGCAAGCGGCAGGAACGATTCACAGCGACTTCGAAAAACATTTTATCAAGGCCGATATCGTCTCTTATACTGATTTCGTAGCAGCCAACGGTTGGGTGGGAGTGCGCGAAATGGGAAAAGTCATATCGGCCGGTAAGGATTACGTCATGGAAGACGGCGATATCGTCGAATTTAAAGTAAATGCATAACCGTTGCAATCATAATCGACAAGTGTATAATATCTATAGAAGGAGGCCAACAACGTCACCATGTTGACCAAAATCTACCGGTCCATTATCAACTCCCTTTATGCTAACACTGAAGAAGATGTTTATAAGGCAATTGGTGCTGAAATCAAAAAATTGGTAAAAGCCAAATATTGTTCGATCTACCTTTTTAAAAACGGTTTCCTCCATCAGGTATGGGCTTCATCTCCCATTCTATATATCGTCTCTAACCGCCCCCGGGGAGCAGTATACAAAGCATTTAAAGCCAAAAAAAGTTTCTTGATGCCGGCCAAAGAAATAATAAAAGTCCATCCTCAATTCCAACTTCTTGGAGTCAATGTCAGTTTAGGCATCCCTCTCACCTACCGGAATAAAGTGATTGGTTTGGTGACTGCATATTCATATAAAAATCGCCGTTTTACCCAAGACGATATCAAAACTTTGAAATTACTGGCGCCGGTCGCTGCCCTCATTATCCATAAGACACTGTTGTACGACAACATTCAAAAAGCGGTGAACAACCGTGATTTATTCATGTCTATGGCCGCCCATGAGCTGAAAACTCCCCTGACCGTTATTTATGCCTACACCCAAATATTGGCGCAGAAAATAACCAGCGACAGTATGCCGGATATCCGGTTGGTTGACAAATTGCTAGAACAGGAAAGAATGCTGACAAGCCTTATTAATCAATTTCTGGAAGTCGGTCAAATCAATAAAGGCCTGATTTCGTACCAAATGAAAAAAACTAATCTATGTCTGCTGCTGTCCGAAGCAATTAGCTATTTTCATTTACAATACCCCTTTCATAAACTCAAATTTCCCAAAACTCTGATTGATAAACCATTATATATTCTCGGTGATGAAAACAAGCTGAAAGAGGCGATTACCAATCTTCTTAATAATGCTGCCAAATATTCGCCTAAAGGCTCGACAGTGACGGTCGATACCCAAAGACAAGATGATGAATATAAAATAACGATTAAAGATGAAGGTATCGGTATTCCCAAAGAAGATATCAGTAAAATCTACCAGCCTTTTTATCGTTCTGCCAATACCGGCAACAACGGTCTTGGTCTTGGACTTGGACTTTACCTGGTGAAAACCATTGTTGATAAACATCACGGTAAAATCATAATTCATTCCCAACTCCACCGGGGAACGGAAATCACCGTCTCCCTACCCGCTTATGATGTAGAGAATCGCCGGTAGCGAAACCTAGACTATCCATTATTTTTATTGACGGCGTCTTTTCAAGCATTTTTAATACCGCCGGCGTATTCATGTCGTCATCCATCAAATGTTTGAAAGTTTCAAAGTCTGAAGATTTAGAAGTTTGAACATTCGAACTTATTGAATCTTTTGCACTTTTAAACTTTGCCACTATTTTTTCTGCTTGAATTAGCTCCTCATACCGGAATTCCCACGGCTCGCGGTAATGGTGCGATAACAATACCCAGCGGATGGCGTTGGCGGAATATTTTTTAAGTAATTCCGAAACGATCACCAAATTGCCGAGCGACTTGGACATCTTTTCCCCTTCATACATAACCATTGCCGTATGCAACCAAAAATTGACGTACGGCTTTTTGCCGGTATAGCTCTCCGACTGGGCGATTTCCGATTCGTGGTGGGGAAAGATGAGGTCGTGACCGCCACCATGGATATCGATTTGTGTCCCAAGGTAACGACGAACCATGGCGCTGCACTCAATATGCCAGCCCGGCCGTCCCCATCCCCAAGGCGATGGCCAGCGGGGTTCTTCCGAAGATGAACGTTGCCAGAGAACGAAATCCAACGGATTTTTTTGCTCCGGATTATTGGGCGCGCCGCCCCGCTCGGCGGCAATCATCACCATCTGGTCCCAGTTGTAACGCGACAGCTTGCCATAGTTGGGAAATTTTTTGACGTTGAAATAAATGTTGCCGCTCACTTCATAAGCAAATCCTTTTTCCTGCAGAACCTTGACCATTTTGATGATTTCGGGGACGGTATCGCTCGCCTTAACATAATGATCGGGCATAAGAAAGTTTAAGACCCGGTAATCTTTCAAAAATTGTGCTGACCATTTCCGTTCAAACGGTTTCCACGGCTCGCCGGCCGATGAGGATCGCTTAAGGATTTCGTTGTCGACATCGGTCAGGTTTTGGGTATAAGTGACTTTAAAGTGTTTATAATGCAGATAACGGTATAAAACGTCAAAAACGGTATAGGTAAAGGCATGGCCGAGGTGTGTCGGTCCATCGGGCGTAATGCCGCAAACATACATTTTTACCGTATTATCGTTTAACGGAGTGAAAGTTTCGATTTTACGGGTACGGGAATTATAGAGCTTCATAACAATATGTATTTTATTGTAGTGGGATGATTTATCATTCTTTAATTAACAATTAAACATTAAGGTACAAAATTGCACCACTACATAATTATTATTTTAAAAGATATTTGATATACGCTCTCGGAAATCTGAGTGCCGAAAAGAAGGAAAAGACGATCCCCTGCCAGCCGTCGAGAATCCCCTTATTTCTAATTTGTGTCCCGAAAAACCAGGCAAGCGGAGCAACAATACAGCAATTCAGCAATTCAACAATGTTTTTCGGCTTTTTATCGCGTTTATATTCCTCGACCATAAGATTTATATAACGATTATTTCTGGCAATGTACCGTCCGAATGTCGGTGAATCATAGTGCAATAATGGGTGCTGCAGCCAGCCGGTCGCGCCGCCGACCGCCATTACTTCATGGACGTCACGGCAGGGAAAATGAGCCTTGCCTTTCCTAATCAAACGAATGGAGCCGTCGGGATACTGACCGCCGTACCTTAGGAATTTACCTAAAAAATAATTTAATCGGGGTAAATAGAACGCAACAATGGTTTCTTTGTCATTGCGAAACTGCCGATTCGGAGGACTCTTCACAATGACATCTTCGTTTCTCAAAAATAACTCCCTCTCCGGCAAACTATTCTCATATTCCTCAAGTTTTTTTACCGGCATGTTAATAACTTTAACGATTTCTTTCGCCAATTCCGAACTCACTTCTTCATCCGCATCCAACTGTAACAACCAATCCCCTGTCGCATGATCCAGCGCCTTTTGTTTATTAATATGAAACATCGGCAGATTATCGGTGGCGTAGACTTTGACTTTCGGGCCGTATGACTTAGCTATCTCAACGGTTTTATCGGTTGAGCGGCCGTCGACAATGACGATTTCGTCGACGAAATCGATGCAGGAATCAAGAGGATAATGAATATTGGCAGCTTCATTGTGAGCGGCAAGACAGAGTGAAAGTTTCATAAATTGCTAACAATTTAACAATATTTACCTTTATTATATAATATCCTCATGTTAAAAATCGTTGACGCTCCCAACAATATCCTGACAACACCGGCTTTACCGGTCGTCCATTTCGATGAGTCCCTTCATCGTTTAATCAAGGAAATGGAAAAAATATTATGCGCACAGACCGATCCGCCCGGTGTCGGGCTGGCGGCGCCCCAGGTCGGCGTTGGCCTGACTTTATTTATTACCAAGCCATCTGTTAAGAAAAAAGATATCTACACTTACATTAACCCGAAAATTTTAGCTTCGCAAGGAGAAACTTTGCGAGGCAAGCCGATTTCAAAAACGAAAAAGAAAAGGAAACTTCCGCTAGAAGGCTGCTTATCCGTTACCCGCATCTGGGGTCCGGTCAGACGGGCCGCCAAAGTCCAATTGGAATACCAGGATCAAAACGGCCAACGGAAAACCGAATGGTTTTCCGGCTTTAAAGCGACGATTATCCAGCATGAAGTCGACCATTTAAATGGTATTCTTTTTACCCAAAGGGCTTTGGAACAAAAAAATCCCCTTTATGAAGAAAATAATGGAAAACTGAAGAAGATGGAGTATTAAGCCAGTTGGAGAAATGGCCGGACGCCGTCAGTAACATCTTTTTTAATTCTTTTGAGGCATTTGGAACACAGTTTGACGCTTTTAGCGATGCCGTTTTCGACGATGCTTACTTTATGCAAATTGGCCTGGAAAATACGGCGGGTTTTCGGCGCCCGTTTCTTCCAGCGGCCACCAGCCACACCGCGGTGATGAGTATGGGAACGGCCGTATAGTACTCCTTTTCCGCAGTAATAGCATTTATTCATAAGGTTTTATGATATCATATAGTCAACATTAATTCAATTATATATGCTGATAATCTTTATAGTTATTCTGATCTACTCCATCATCATCCACGAAGTGGCGCACGGCTTCGTCGCCGATTATCTGGGTGACCCGACAGCGCGCCTTATGAAGCGGCTGACGCTTAATCCACTACCCCATATTGATCCGCTCGGCTCGATAATCCTACCGCTTTTTTTGATAATTAGTCATGCCGGCTTTTTTTTCGGCTGGGCTAAACCGGTCCCTTTCGATCCGTACAATTTAAAAAATCCCCGCAAAGATGCCGCCCTGATCTCTCTGGCCGGTCCGGCATCTAATTTAATTATTGCCTTGATTGCCGCTATATTAGTCAGACTGTTGGGATTATTTAGTCAATCAAATTTGAGTACTATAGGTATGCAAATCCTCGCCGTGACCGTCGTTCTTAATGTTAATCTGGCTATTTTCAATTTATTGCCAATTGCGCCGCTTGATGGATTTAAAATCGTCGGCGGCATTTTGCCTGAAGAAAAAGCCCGCGAGTGGTACCAGCTTGAAAGATATGGAATGATTTTCCTCCTTATTCTTATCTTTGTTCCCGGAT
>JAJYLO010000044.1 GCA_021787635.1 bacterium
TGGAGTGTGGCCTGATCCTGGGCGGTGACTGCCCCATCGGCGGTTATTGTCGAACTGACGAAGCGGGCCGCCGATTCAGTCGTCGTCTGGGAATTAATAACTAACTGATTATTGATACGGCCATAAAGCATGATACCGGCAAAAGCGAGGACAAAAAAAACAATAATAATAATGGCTGTTTTTTTCATTTTTTATTTCTGCAGGCGATCGCGTAATGTTTTTAAAATACTTAAAAGATGCCCTTTTTCCGTCTCTGATAAATAGGATAGCATTTTTTCCATTATTTTTCTGTGATCAGTCATTGTTTGTCGCAGTAAATCTTTGCCTTTATCCGTCAGGGTAATGCGGACCAAGCGGCGATCTTTCGGATCTTCATGGCGTTTGACCAGCTTCTGGTCAGAGAGTTTATTCATCAGGCTGGTGGCCGAGGGTAATTCAATGTGAAAATAATCAGCAATATCGCTCATCGTCGTCTTTTCGTGATGATTGAGAAAAAATAGCGTCTGCATCTGTAGAATGCTTAAATGTGATAAATTATTGGAATGGGACATTTTCTCTTTCAAGAGACGGACAGTGCCAAACATTGTTTCCATTAATTCAAACGTAATATCCTTAGACATATAAATAATTAGATTATCAAATAATTATATAGTATAATATATTTCCTGACGAAAGTCAATCATTATGACCAAACTATTACGATTCCTTAAAGGATATGAATTATTGCTCGTTCTCATTATTCTTTTGGCGATCGGTCAATCGGCGGCCAACCTGTATCTACCGAATCTCATGTCCGATATCGTCAATAAAGGCATCGCCCAGTTCAATACCGCTTTTATCTACCGCACCGGCATCGTTATGGTGTTGGTGGCAATTGGTGGTGGTATTTCGGCGATTGTCGGTATTTATTTTTCGTCCAGGGTGGCTGTTGGTATGGTCCAACGGATACGGGCAGCAATTTTCAAGCATGTCCAGCTATTTTCCCTTCATGAGTTTGATGCGATAAGTTCTGCTTCACTCATCACTCGGACAACCAACGATACCAACCAAATCCAGCAGGTGATGGTAATGATTTTAAATATGTTGATCACGGCGCCGATTACCCTGGTTGTTGGCATAATTCTCGCCTTAAACCAAGATGTCGGCCTGTCGTGGGTATTGGTCGCTGCTATGCCGGGCTTAATTGCTGTCATTCTCTTTTTGTTATTTGTTGCTATTCCGCTTTTTTCCGTTATGCAGGAAAAGTTGGATAAACTAAACCTTATTCTTGATGAAAACCTTACCGGTGTCCGCGTCGTTCGCGCTTTTGATCGGACCCGCCATGAGGAAAAACGGTTTGATGAAGCGAATCACGATGTCACCAATATTGCCATAAGAGTCAACGAACTGATGGCGATCATGATGCCGGTGATGATGTTAACGATCAATATGACGAGCGTCGGCATCATCTGGTTTGGTAGTTTGCGTGTCGCCGGCAGTACTTTAAATATTGGTGCCATGTTTGCTTTCTTACAGTATGCGATGCAGATTCTTTTCTCGCTTTTAATGGTCGCTCTTCTATTTATTATGGTTCCCCGCGCGGAAGCCTCGGCCAAGCGGATCAACGAAATTTTTGCTCTAAAGCCCGATATCGCCGATCCCAAACATCCGAAAAAAGCCGATGGCAAACACGGGTATGTCGAATTTCAGGATGTCACTTTCAGTTATCACGGCGCGGAAAAACCAGCCTTGTCCAATATCACATTCACGGCGGCGCCGGGAAAAGTAACGGCGATTATCGGCGGCACCGGGAGCGGCAAATCGACACTCGTCAATCTTGTTCCCCGTTTTTACGATATCGACAGCGGCAAAATTTTGGTCGACGGGGTGGAAGTAAGGGAGATGACCCAACACGACCTTCGGAGCAAAATCGGTTTCGTACCACAAAAAGCGATTCTTTTTGCCGGGACGATCAATGATAATTTGCGCTTCGGTAAGGAAGATGCGACGGAAAAAGAAATTATTCATGCGGCCGGTATCGCCCAAGCGGCGGAATTCATCAGTAAAATGCCAGAGGGCTACAATTCGTCGGTTGCCCAGGGCGGCACGAATTTTTCCGGCGGACAACAGCAACGATTATCCATTGCCCGCGCCCTAGTGCGCAAACCGGAAGTCTATATTTTCGACGATACTTTTTCCGCTCTCGATTTCAAAACCGACGCCAAATTACGCCAAGCCTTAAAAGGCGAGACGGAAAACGCCACTGTTCTTATTGTTGCTCAGCGGGTGAGCACGGTCATGGATGCCGATCAGATCATTGTTTTGGATGACGGACGCGCGGTCGGAATCGGCAAACACCATGCACTTTTAAAAAGCTGCAAAGTTTATGGCGATATTGTCCATTCGCAGTTGTCGCAGACAGAAATTGAGGGAACCTAACTATGCCACCAAAAGGTAAAGATAAAGATTCAATGCGCAGTGCCCCGGGCCCAATGGGTCGCGGCGGCTTTGGCGCTATGGGCCGGCCGGTCGAAAAAGCGAAAGATTTCCGCGGAACACTTTTGCGGCTGTTAAAATATTTCGTCCCGGAAAAAACCAAATTTATCATCGTTCTTATCTGCGCCATTTTTGGGACGATCTTCAGTATTGTTGGCCCGAAGATTCTGGGACTGGCGACGACCAAGCTTTTTGATAATCTTATCGCCAGCTTTCTCATTCAGGTCCGCAATCTGCAAATAGAAAAGCAATTACAAGCCAATCCGTCGCTATCTCTCCGTTTGTCACCTGTTCCTGGGATCGAATTTGGCTATATCGGACGGATCATCTTGATTTTAATTATTTTATATATCGTCAGCGCCATTTTCACTTTTATCCAACAATATCTTATGTCCGGCGTGGTCCAACGGACGGTCTATAAAATGCGCCGCGATGTTGACGAAAAATTGAACCGGCTGCCTTTGAAATATTTTGACGGCCGTACCCATGGTGAAATTTTGAGCCGGGCGGTCAACGATATGGATAACGTCAGCAGTACGCTGCAGCAAAGCATCACTCAATTTATCACATCTTTTGTGACAATTATCGGCGTCCTTATTATGATGCTGTCGATCAGCTGGATCTTGAGCTTGATTACCTTGTTTACACTACCTTTAAGCATTTTTATCGTCACCGGCATTGCCAAACGGTCGCAGGATTATTTCCGCAAGCAGCAGGCATTTTTGGGCGACCTCAACGGCCATGTCGAGGAAATGTATGTCGGCCATAAGATCGTAAAGGCGTTTGGTCACGAGAAAAAAGCCAATGACCAGTTTGACGTTTTTAACGACAAGCTGTATGAAGCTGGTTGGAAAGCGCAATATGTATCCGGAATTATTTTTCCCCTGATGCGATTTGTCGGTAACCTCGGCTATGTTTTGGTCGCGGTTGTCGGCGGCGTCATGGCGACGCAAAACGGGATTTCTTTGGGCGATGTCCAGGCGTTTATCCAATATTCGTCGCAATTTACTTTTCCGATTACACAGCTTGCTAATATTATGAATGTCATCCAATCGGCGATTGCCTCGGCCGAACGGGTGTTTGAACTTCTAGATGAACAGGAACAGGTGCCGGAAGTCGTTCGTCCGGCGGTCATCAAAGAGCCGAAAGGCGATGTCCGCTTCGAACACGTGGTATTTGGTTACAGCCCGGACAAAATTCTTATGCACGACATGAATCTCTATGCCAATCCCGGTCAAATGGTAGCGATTGTCGGTCCGACCGGCGCCGGCAAAACGACACTCGTTAATTTGTTACTCCGTTTTTATGAAGTCAATAGCGGCAAGATTGTGGTCGACGACGTTGATATCACCAAACTGAAGCGCGGCGATTTACGCCGGATGTTTGGTATGGTCCTGCAGGATACTTGGCTTTTTCACGGGTCGCTTCGCGACAATATCGCTTATGGCCGGGAAGCAGCGACGGAAGAGGAAATTGTTGAGGCGTCAAAAGCCGCTTATGCCGACCATTTTATAAGAACATTGCCGGATGGCTACAATACGGTCTTAAATGAAGATGCGACCAATATTTCCCAAGGACAAAAGCAATTGTTGACGATCGCCCGGGCGTTTTTGGCCGATCCGGAAATCCTAATTTTGGATGAAGCGACGAGCAGTGTCGATACCAGAACAGAGTTGTTAATTCAGGATGCGATGGAAAAATTAATGAAAGGTCGAACCAGTTTCGTCATTGCCCACCGGCTGTCGACGATTCGAAACGCCGATTTAATCCTTGTCATGAATCACGGGACGATCATCGAGAAGGGAACGCATAAAAGCCTACTTGCCAAAAACGGTTTCTATGCCGATCTTTACAATTCTCAGTTTAAAGGGCACGTGCTGACCGCCGAACCGGAACCGGCGTGATGTTAGGCACCGTCCCAAATTCGGCTGGTAAAATACTAACTTCTACTTGTAATGATAACATAAAGCCTGTATAGATGGGGCATATGAAGAAATATATTTGTCCCAGCTGTAAAGTTACATCTCATGTTATCCGTTACGGATACCGGAAGAAAGTGTTAAGACTATTTTGTTGAGCTGGCAACCGTCACTTTTCATTTGATCCATGTTTTACCAATCGAAAAGCGATAATGACCGATCACCTCGATGGATTGTCGTTTCGGAAGCTGGCCGTTAAATATAGTATGTCCAAATCCAGTGTCCAGAGAATTTGTTTTGAAGAGCTAAAAAAACTTCCAGCCAATAATCAGTTCGCTTTTGATTACTGTTTCCGTTTCGGGAATATCTTCATTGTTAATGGTAAATACGTACACCAGGACGGGGGTGGTCCTTTTATGGGGAAATTGATTACCTTCGCCACGATATACCGGTATATGTCCTTGCCCCTTCCGAAAATTATCAATCGTGGGCCAGGTATTTCAGCTTCTTTCGGATTATCTCCCACCATCCGCAGCTACTGGTTTGTGACGATAATCCCAATCTTAAAATGGCTGACCTAATTCATTTCCTCAAGTTCGTATCAAAACCTGTTACAACCATTACAAAGAAAACTAAAGTGGTACCGTTTGTCAAGACATATTTTCGATCCGAACTTCCCTTAAATTTTTAACTTGTAATAATACTAAACGCCGAAATATATTTGTTCTGGTGTTTTGTATCCCAAAGACCGGTGAAGTCTTCGAGTGTTGTATTTTTCAATATATGCTCCGATTGATTGGTTGGCATCTTGCCAACTTTGATAATCCCGTAAGTATACTTCTTCGTATTTTAAGGTTCTCCAAAATCTCTCGGTGAATATATTGTCAAAACATCTCCCCTTATGATCCATGCTTATTTGGGTTTGGTACCTTTTCCATATCGCGATCATTTCTTCGTCAGTAAACTGCACCCCCTGATCGACGTTGACGATACCGGGAACGTTAACTGTCAATGCCGATCGTGCCGCATCAAGACAGAAATCTGTTTTTAGTGAGTCTGATAACTGCCAACTTAAAATGTATCGTGCGAACCAGTCCAAGAAAACAACCAAATACAGGAACCCGTATTTCATCCTGATATACGTAATGTCCGAGCTCCACACTTGGTTGGGATAGGTAATCGCAACATCTTTCAACAGGTACGGGAAAACGGCATGAGGTTTGTTGTTAAAACTTAACCTGGGTTTGGGGTAAATGGCTTCGATTCCCATTTCTTCCATTAAGGTTCCCGTCCGTTTACGGCCTACAGGATACTTAACGTCGATCGTCAATTGGGCGGCCATTGTTCTTGCCCCATATGTTGGGAAATCCGTATGGATCCTGTCAATTCTCCTCATTAAGTCAAGATTTTCCGCCGAAACAGGTACCGGATCATAATAGGCTGAGGCACGGCTAATGCCCAGTAATCGACACTGATCAACGATCGTTAATTCCTTCTCCGATTTGTCAAGGTACGACTCCGCAATTTGGTGCGGGGTAAGGAACACTTGATTACTCAAGCAACCCCACCTTTTTTTTTAACCATTCAATTTCGATGTCTTTTTTACCTATCTGTTTGTAGAGCTCATCTACAAACGCCCGATCCTTTTCTTTTTGGTGTTTATCGCGATCGGAAAATATCCGTTCAACTTCCTCCAGCAGTTTCTTTTTCCAGACTCCAATCTGGGTGGGGTGAACGGAAAACCGGCTGGCTAACTGTCCGGTCGTTTCCACTCCTTTGGCTGCTTCAAGGGCAACCTTGGCTTTGAAGGCGGGAGTGAATGCCTTCCTGATGTTTGGTCCCATAATAGTTTAAGTATAACGGAAATCCGTGTCTTAATTTACGGGACCAGTATAAACATTAGAAGAGATCTTTGAGTCAGATTGGATGGAAAAGAACAATATCACAACTTTATGAGAAGAATCGAATCAATCCTGAATTCATCCCAGAAGCTTTCCGACCAGGTCTTTAACCACTGGTTGTATTTACTGTACCGTGATTATCAAGACCCAGTCTGTTTACAAATATTAACCAATATCGAGCGATACAAGAGTGAACTTTTGGCATACTGGGGAATACCGCAGGCTCCTTTAACCAACAACCTGACGGAATGTCTTAATTCTCACTTGGAATCCCGATTGTTTCCCTTTAAAGGATTTTTAATTCCGTCCTTCATGCGAGGTTGCGGTTAAACGGTTACATACTGAAAAGACGGTATACGCCGTTTACCGATTGTGGCCTCCGGTTCCGTTTCCTTAATGGTAAAATAGGAGTGGAGCTAACAAAAAAAGAATAGATTGTTCTACCAACCGTTTTTGGGACGGTACTTGAAGTTTGGCTGGCACTGGTTGACTATGTCAGGAACTTCTACACAACAACTTATGTATCTAATTATATTTCTGAGAATTTATATCACTAATATTTTCACTTTGACTAGGTTTTAACTTGGTGATAATTTTTTCTACTTTTACTTTTAATCTAGATCCAGCATTAATAAATGGAACTAATTGATAAATAATTTTATTTTTAGAATTAACTTGACACCATATATATGCATCTACAGTATTTACATCTCTATTGGTGTTTGATACATATTTCTCATGTCGTAAATCTCTTATCATTTTACCGTTTCTAGCAACATATCCTAAATAAGAGTCGGAAAAATTACTCCAATTCAATTGAAAATGACTTGAGGTAAAAATTATAATCCAGGGAAAATTATGATGATTATCTACATCATTTAGTTGCTGAACTGCTTTGTGAATA
Source organism: bacterium (assembly GCA_021787635.1). Classification (GTDB taxonomy): domain Bacteria; phylum Patescibacteriota; class Microgenomatia; order UBA1406; family GWC2-37-13; genus JAJYIQ01. The sequence continues at coordinate 7,200 of JAJYLO010000044.1, forward strand.
AATCTTCTAATTTTAGAAATTGAGGTAGTCCAATGGAACATCTTAGTTATATCGTTTACCAGAAGCATCGGATTCTTAACCTCACAATAAAAATATAGTTCTTTGTTTAAATACACTTTAAAATCGGGTGATTTTAATCCTCCTAACTTTTTTGTGTTAAATCGTGTAGTTGTGAAGTTGTGTCTTATAAGATAATCGTTAATTAATTCTTCAGCCTGTACATCTGTAAATTCTGGTTCCCCTGAATTTTTTCTATCAGTCACATTAACCATGCGAGTAATTTTACAATTAAATCTTTAAATCCTAAATCTACGAGTCCCTTGATTACGCCAATTGTGATTAATACTCCTGCCATATAGTATAAAAAGTACCAATCCCATGACCACTTTTTATAAGTAAGCGTATTTTTTAGATTGTTTGTTTCTATCAAAATTTGACCAGCTAAAATTCCATCTTTATTTATTATAAGGTTAATCTTTTCAATATGGTCGTAACTACCGTACCCACGTACTACTAAACTTTGGAGGATATGAGTTAAACTGCCATCCAATCTTTCTTCATCTTCCTTTTTAATATAACCTTCTTTAAC
>JAJYLO010000045.1 GCA_021787635.1 bacterium
AGAACCTGGATAGTTTTAAAGAGGCTATCAGATAGCCTAGGAACAGAAATTATAGCCTATATTTAACTAGTGACAATAAGTTTCTCAAGTAATAAAAATTATTTCCCAATATAAACATAAATTATATAGTAATTACTATATCGTTGGTCAGAGATATTATGTTAAAATTAGAATTACAGCGTCAACATTGATAAATATACTTTTTAAAAATTTGTACAAAATTATTGAAAATTAGAAATTAAAAATTGTAAATTAAATCCTATAAGAAGCATACAATCTTTACAAGATCATAAACTTTTAGGAGTTCCCGTCAGTTCCGATAGTAGGGAAATGATCCTAGAGAAAATTATAAAATACATAAGACAGCCGGCAGGCTTTTTTCATATTGTTTCCCTTAACCCGGAGAATCTGGTGGTGGCCCAACAAAATAAGGAATTTAAACAGGTTCTTGTATCGGCCCAAATCAGGATTAATGATGGGGTAGGGGTTGTTGTAGCAAGCCGATTGCACGGAATTGAAGCTAAAAGAGTTACTGGCGTTGGGTTGATGGAAGAATTGATAAAATTGGTCGGCAGAATGCGCTTAAGGGTGCTTCTAATCGGTAGCCGGCCAAATTTAGCACTTGAGCTTGCCGAGTGCTACCAACGGCAATATCCCGAGGCTAAATTTTTTGGAACTATAGGAATAAAAAATATCCGAAACCCGGCCAAAAACGAGGAAAAAAAATTATGGACGATAGTGGGCGACAGTAAGCCCAATTTGATCTTTGTCGCTTTTGGCTCGCCGGAACAGGAATTATGGATAGAGCGTCACAGCAAGGAATTTACTGGAATGGTTGTCATGGGTGTCGGCGGCGCGTTTGATTTTTTAAGCGGTCAAGTAAACCGGGCACCGGTATTTTTCCAAAAAATAGGTTTAGAATGGCTTTATCGGTTGGGATGTCAACCATGGCGATGGCGACGGCAAACGAGATTGATCAAATTCATGTGGTTCGTGATAAAACAGAAGTTGGGATGCCAGCAATTCCAATGAGCCTAACAGAACGTAATATAATCCATGCTATAAGGTATTTTGCTTTCTTTAATTACGCGCCGACAGGGGATGAAATATACTGCTTTCTAAAAACAAGGGCCCTTAAATGGCATTTTACGGGCATTTTAGATTCGATGGTCAAAAAAGGCGCTGTGACAATAAAATGTTATGGAAAGGAGAATTGTTTTCCCTCTCCATTCTCTACAATTCCTAACGCTCCGTCCCGATATACTCTACCGGAGTATAGTATTCAAATCAAAAATCAAAAATCAAAAATCAAAAATTCAGCATTGAAAATTAATAAAATTAAGCATTATATTGATCTATTGTCGTTGTTTCCTCAGATTAAACTGGTTGGCTTGTCGGGGACAGTGGCGATGATGGATGCTGACGAGGATGACGATATTGACTTATTTATCATCACGGCCGGGAACAGATTGTTTACAGGACGGTTTTTTGCATTAACATTGGCGCAATTTTTCAATTTAAGAAGGAAACGGATTACGGATCACCAATTACGAATTAAGGCTAAAAACAAGGTTTGTCTCAACCTTTTCTTTGACGAGTCAGATATGCTTATTCCCAAGCGGAAGCGGACGGAATATGTCGCCCATGAAGTACTGCAGATGAAGCCAGTGGCCGTTAAGAGTGACGTTTACGACCGGTTCCTGAAGGCGAACGGGTGGGTGTTTAATATCTTCCCGAACGCAAGAATAATATCAAGTATAAAATATAAAGTATCAATTAATAAAGTAAATACTAAATACTTCATACTAAATACATTCGCCGACTGGATAGAGATACTCTTACAGAAACTTCAACTTCACTTCATTCGAAAGCACCAAACTAAAGAGCTTATTACTCCCACCCAGCTCTGGTTCCATCCGGAGGACTTTGGAGAGAAGATGAATTACACCTCTTTCCAGTAGCAGGTGCCGTAGCCGGCGGTTTCCAGTTCGTCAAGCAATTTTTCGGCACGGCCCTTATCTATTTTCAAGTCGTCCATCAGTTTCCGGGCCGAAATTTCGTCAAATTTATCCATTATTTCCATCGCTTTGGAAAAAAGGTGATCACGCTCAACTGCCTGCGTTTTCGTCTCGGCGACCGGTGTTTTTTTGCCGCCTTCAAGCGCCTGTAACCGGTCATCGATATCATCCAATTTTTTGAGAATGACTTTTACCGCATCGTCCATAGGGAAATTATACCAGAAATAATAGCTTCAAGACTTCTGTTCCATTAAGAATCCGAACGATCGGTCAGGTATTTGTTAAAAACTTCTAACGGTGTGTAAAAACCTAAACATTGGTTCCCCTCTGCCAAGACGAGTAAGGATCGGCAAAATAGGTATTCATATTGAGTTCTGTTTTTAATTTAAAATATAAATGATTCTCTCGACCGTTATCAAGTGTTGCTGATTGTCGTGCTTTCTCTGGTAATTATCCAAATATTTCTTTTACCTTAACGGCAAATGTTGTTCGAGATACCCGTTCAACCTCGGTATGTATTCCGTCGCCAACACTTTGTTTTCCCTCAACCGTATCACCTTCAAAATGGCCAAACTTAGTCCTCTTATCAATCACTTGGGGTCTCAAATAAATGGAAACACGCTTAGGAATACGGCTATGGTGAACTCCACGACCTTTTTGTTTTTTCCGTTTCTTTTGTTTCCTTGGCAAATATTCCCATAGGTTTTCATCTTTGTTTTGAGGGTCAAATACATACTGGTAAATGGCTTCGTGTCCGATGATTTTGTGATAATCTCCTTTATGCTTGAGTTTCAACCTTCCCTCAATCTGTTCCGGACTCCAACCGTTCCTAAATGGTTGACAACATACTGATAAATCCACTTGTTTTTGAGTGGTGGCCGTTTCCTTCTTTTTCCTTATCCCATCTTCTGTTTCTTTTTACCTCGTCACTTATCGTGCTTTTGCTTCTTGAGAGTTTTCTGGCGATTTCGCTTAACGTGACTCCTTGGGCCAGAAGAATTGCTAACGTGTCCCGTTCCTGGGGAATCAGTTTACCTACTTTTTTCATATCGAACGATTTTACATCTAACTCGCAATCGTTTGGATTCTTAATGGAACTTAGAACTTTGATTTTAATAAAGAGATGTGTTATAATATCTCATAATATGGAAATAATTAAGCATGAAATTACTGGTAGGAAAATTTTTAAAGCTTTAGGCACAATAGCTGTAGCGTCAATAGGAGTAGCTATGTTATTAAAAGGTGGCAACGACGGATCGCAAACTTTATTACCTATTCCTCCATCTTCAACGCCAATAGATTCGACTGCCGGAATAGTGTGTCAAGAAATAACTGGCAAGATAAATTATGCGTCAAGAGAGGTGAGTAAATTAGCTAAAAAAGGAGGCATTGCGCCTGGCAATTTGCCTGATTCAGTAAGACTTAGAGTATTTAAGCCTGATGGGACTTTTAATGATGAAGGAGCTCGTAAAGCTTTAAAAACACGGACAAATAAAGTTCTTACCAGAGATATACAACAAGGAGGAGCAGTTTGCCTTTACAATAGTCAAAATCCAGAAAATCTTTCTCCTACTTTCGAACAGGCTAAACAATTGGCAGGAATGAAGTAATATAGCTCTGAAGTCGTGAAAATTATTTTTTACGTGGTTTTGCCGGTCCTCTCATAAAATCAAGGAGTTGCTGCCGTTCCTCAAGAGACATATTGTCAACTATGCGTTTGGCAGCAGGATCATCATCAATTAGTCCATTCATTATCTTCGTGAATTTTTTTCCTTTTGTGGCGGCAATATAATCTAGTTGTTGTCGGTTTGCCGGAATTATCCCTGCCTCATGCTGTTTTTTTGCGACCCTCTCGGCAACTTCTTGTTGATCTGTTGATGCCCAATCTGCCGCACCCAAGTTTCGGTTGAAACTTTCTATTTCTTTACCTTTTCCGAGAAGTGTCGCGGCGGTTTCGACCGGTCCGACAATAGTAGCGAAAAGGGTGGTAAGTGCGATTTTGGCGGCTTTTCCTGAAGTACCCAGCAGGCGCATTTGGATTTGTGCCCGGTCGCTGCATGCCCATAAATACGCTTGGAGGGCGCCAGAAAAACCGGCCTCCAGAATTCCCTGGTGGAACATCTCGGATGTGGTGGGAGTACCTCCTTTACTGATGACTTTCGATTGATATCGTTCGGTTGCTTTGAGAAGTCCAGACTCAATCATGTTTTTCATATTTTTATGATATCCTATAATATTAAATTTGTCAAGCTGTCGCTAATGGTATTTATGTTTTTTAGAGTGTTTACGAAGTTCGTCGCAGTGATGAATAAATTGCGGATTGAGACCGATAGTTAAACGAGCTAAGCATCGGAATTGGTCGCCATTTATTTCGCATATATTAACAATTTTGTGCTCTCCATCTTCGTTTCTTAAAATCACTTCGGCAGCTCCGGGTTTTTCCGATCGTGAGAGACACTTTCCAGTTCCAGCTTCATAAAATCCGCATCTTTCCATATTAAATTTTTTTTGGCGGAGAGGGCGGGATTTGAACCCGCGTGAGCTTATTCGGCTCAAGGGGTTAGCAACCCCTCGCTATGGACCACTCAGCCACCTCTCCTAGTTAAATAAGCTTCAGTGGGCGAGGAGGGAGTTGAACCCTCACCTCTTACGAGATACGCTTCTGAAACGTACGCGTATGCCAGTTCCGCCACTCGCCCAAGTAGTCTAATTATACATTATAATTTCTTCATGAAAAATTTTTGTACTCTTTATATCGTTCGCCATGGAGAAACGGATTGGAACGTCTGCCACCTTGTCCAGGGGCAATCGGATATTCCTTTAAATAAAAATGGCGAATGGCAGGCAAAAGAAATGGGCAAAAAATTGAGACGTATCCATTTTACCGCCGCTTTTTCGTCAGATCTCCTACGAACTAAAAAAACAACTGAACTTATTATATTAGAGAAGGAAATTGCTATTCAGACAACTAAAGTGTTGCGGGAGCGCAATTATGGCCGGCTCGAAGGAAAAAGTTGGCTGACGGACAGTCAAGAGCTGAAATTGTTATGGGAAAAAACTTATACGTTGACCGATGAGCAACGAAAAAAATACCGGCTGGAAAAAGTGGAAAATAACGAAGACTTAATGAAACGGTTTATTCCCTTTATCCGCGAGCTGGCCATCGCTTATCCAGACAAAAACGTATTAATCGTCACTCATGGAGGCTTAATGCGGGCGTTTCTGAATCATTTAGGCTTTATGATAGAATCCGGCAGCATTAAAAATACCGCCTATATAAAATTGGTAAGCGACGGCGTCGATTTTTTTGTCAAAGAAACTTACGGAGTATTTTTTCCACTTCCCGGTCATTAATCCGGTGGTAACGGCCGCGATGGGAAAGAAGGGCGCCGGAGAAGGTTTTCGGAATGTGCATCAGTTCATGGATCAGTGTTTTTATTTTTTCCCGTTCGGATAATTTATCGTAGTGTTTGTCGATAACTTCGATAATATAATGGGGCTCAAGGCCGGCCACTTCCTTGAAAAGCCGCGACATGCCCCAGATACGGGCGTAGGCGCGGGTTTTGGCGTCGAAAGAGCGGATGCAGTGAATATTCTGTACGTTGATATGGGTAAAATTGAGCTGCTTAACCAAAACAGCGACGGTTTTTTTAATCTCAGGAGCAGGTTTATAGTGCATTTAAAATATGTTATCATTTTCTCATGAAGAAAATTGTCCTTCTTGTTGCCTTTGTCTTTAATATCTTATTTATTGTTCGTTCCGTTTCCGCCGCCCAGTTCCACTACCAGTATGAAGGTAACGTCAATGTCCAGATCGGTTCTCAAACGACGACGGTAATCGGCGAAGCGATCAGGGATTTCAATACCCAAATTTCGGTCAATAAGGACGGAACAATTTCGGTGACGGAAACGATCGTTTACGATTTTTATACCAGCTACAAGCACGGTATTTTTCGGAACATTCCCGACACCAAAACCAATTCCCAGGGCAAAAAATTTCGGCTGAATTTCAGCGATATTAACGTTAGTGATGAAAACGACCGGGCATATCCGTTTACCGTCAGTCATGACAATGACCAGCTGAGTCTCAAAATCGGCGATCCGGATAAGACGATTACCGGCATCCACACTTATGTAATCCGGTATAAAGTGGCCGGAGCGCTGACTTACTTTTCCGATCACGATGAACTTTATTGGAATGTGACGGGGAATGATTGGGATGTTCCTATCGTTTCTTCAACCGCGGGGGTTAAATTACCTGTTGTAATAAGTCCAAATGATATAAAAACAGCTTGTTATACTGGTTACCGTGGTAGTACCGCTACCGATTGTCGGATAAATAACCAATTTGATCACGATCGTGAAAATGTGGTAACGGCAAAAAAGATATTAAATGCCGGCGAGGGGCTGACGGTGGCGGTATCTTTTCCGAAAAACAGTGTTGCCGTCCTGGAGCCGAAAGAAATCGTCCCGTTTTCCAGCACTTTGTTGGGAAAAATAGTTCTTCTTTCATTGATTATTCTGGTAATTTTATGGTATTTCATTTATCCGTTGTGGCTGCCAATAAAATGGTGGTTGTACGGCCGCGATCCACAGACAGCCGGTCCCGTCCGCGCCTGGTTTGACCCGCCAAAAACAATGGATGGCCGGCCGCTATCGGCCATCGAGACCGGTTCACTTATCGACGAACGCTGCGATATGAGAGACATCTCGGCAATGATCGTTCAGTTGGCGCAAAAAGGCTACTTGAAAATCGCCGAAAAGGAAAAAGGGAAATTTACTTTTATTAAACAAAAAGATTTTAACAATCCGTCATTGCTGGCATTCGAGCAGGGATTCTTAAAAGGCATTTTCGGCAATAAAAAACGGCTAAATTTAGATGATGAAGAATTTTATGAACCGGTTAAAGACTTGAAATCCGCTCTTTATCAACAATTGGTGACTGATCAATTTTTCGTCAAAAATCCACAGTTGGTGCGCAATTTTTACGCTTTTATTTTGGGAGTATCGGTTTTAACTTTCAACCTACCGCTTTTATTTTCCTCTTTGATTTTTGGCCGGATCATGCCGCGAAAAACAATGTTTGGGGCGCAAACGGCCAATGTTGCCCGGTCATTGAAAAATTTTTTGTCATCGCAGGAGCGGCAACTGGAATTCCAGGCAAAAAATCAGATGATGTTTGAAAAATTATTGCCTTATGCTGTCGCTTTTGGCGTCGAAAAAATCTGGGCTGGTCGTTTCAAAGATATCAACATGACACCGCCTGATTGGTACCAGGGTTATGGTGCAGGCCGGTTCAATAGCGTGATTTTTGTTAGCAGTATGAATTCATCCTTTTCCAGTTTTGGTTCGGCCGCGGCCCCGCCGATGTCAACCACCAGTTCTTCCGGGTTTGGCAGCGGCTTTTCCGGCGGTTTCTCCGGCGGGGGAGGAGGAGGCGGGGGAGGAGGAGGCTGGTAATTTCTGTGGTAAAATATATTGACTGTTCCCGTAGTTCAACGGATAGAATAGGAGTTTGCGGAACTTCTGATGGCAGTTCAATTCTGCCCGGGAACACCAGGGGGTGTAGTTCAATGGTAGAATTGGGGTCTCCAAAACCTTAGATGGGGGTTCGATTCCCTCCACCCCTGCCAATTTTAATAGCCGGAAAATTCTTCAGTTCTAATCATCGTTTTTGATACTCCCAACGATTCGACCAGTTTTTTCCGGTCGCAGATCATGACCGGCGGCCGGAAATATAAAATATGGCATTAATCGATCCGGC
>JAJYLO010000004.1 GCA_021787635.1 bacterium
CCGATCTTTTTACGATCGATGAAAAATCGTCGTTAAGGAGTACCAAATCAGCCGCCTCACGGGCGACATCTGTCCCCCGTTCGCCCATGGCGATACCGATATGGGCCGCTTTCAACGCCGGAGCGTCGTTGACGCCGTCACCGGTCATGGCAACGATCTCACCATTGGCTTTTAAGGCATTGACGATCGCCAGTTTTTGTTCCGGCACCACCCGGGCAAAAATGTTGGTATTTTTGATTTTCTCCCGCAATTGCAAGTGGTCAAGTTTGACCAGTTCCGGTCCGGTAATGAAATTTTCTGGCATTTTGATACCAATCTCCCGGGCGATAAATTGGGCCGTTCCCGGATAATCACCGGTAATCATGATGACACGCACGCCCGCCCGGTGAGCCTCTGCTACTGCTTCCGGCACAGTGGAACGGATCGGATCGGAAAAACCCAATAATCCGACGAATTCAAAATTGAAATCATGTTGTTTTTCGGGAAGTGACTGTTTCCTAAATGACGCTTTGGCAACAGCAATCACCCGCAAACCGCGGTCAGCCATCATCGAGATCTTTTCCGTTATTAATTTTGTTTCCTTATTGCCGAAATGGCATAAGTCGACGATTGCCTCCGGCGCCCCTTTAGCAGCGACAATATAATCCTTTTTATCCGGCGACTCCCAAACATGTGATAAGGCCAATAATTTTTTTGAAAGAACATATTCGTGAATCAACTTCCAGGAATGATGAAGGTGACCGGTACCGGTAAGAAACTGTTCCGTCACCCGCCGGATTTCCTTTTCCAGCGGATCATATGGATCTTTTTGACTGGCTAAAACCGCATACTCCAAAAGGGGATGATATGCTTCCGGTAAATTCTTATCGTTTTCTTTGATGGTATGGATTAAACCATCTGTTGCCACCACCGCCAAATTCATTTTATTAAGCGTTAATGTCCCCGTTTTATCGACGCATAAGGCGGTGGCAGCTCCAAGCGTTTCAATTGCCGCAGTTTGACGGGTTAGAACCTTACTTTTAGACATCCGCCAGGCACCAAGCGCTAAAAATACCACCAGGATCACTCCGAACTCTTCCGGCAAGACCGCCATACTTAAACTTAATCCGGCCAAAAAACCCTGCAACCAATTGCCGCGGGTTAAGCCGTAAACAATCACGACAAGGGCGGAAATAAATATCCCGACGGTGGCAAATTTTTTAACGATCTGGCCGGTTTCTTTCTGTAATAATGTATCTTCTTCGGTGATCGATTCCAGCGACCGGCCAATTTTTCCCATTTCCGTATGGATACCGGTTGCAAATACTTTGGCGATACCATGTCCTTGGGTAATCATCGTGCCGGAAAAAACTGACGATTCATTTTCGTTTTTGACGACCGGCAATGATTCACCCGTCAGCAACGATTCATCAATCATTAAATTTGAAGCATAAAGTACGACGGCATCCGCCGGTACCCGGTCGCCTTCCCGCAACACTAATATATCGTTCCGGACTACGTCCCGGCCGGCAATGCGCAACTGCTCCCCATCGCGGATAACGAGCGCCCGTGGACTGGACAAGTCTTTCAGCGCTTCCAATGCCCGTTCGGTTTTGCGTTCCTGGTAAAAAGTGATGCCGACAACAACGATGACAAAGGATAACAACATTAATGCATCCCGCGGTTCGCCGAGAAACATATAAATAATACCGCTGCCGATAATTAGAAGCAGCATCGGCTCGGTGATTACTTCCCAGAGGATCGTCCAAACGCTTTGTTTTTTCTGTTCCGGCAACTCATTGAAGCCTTCCTTTTTTAATTTATCCGCCGCTTCCTTTTTCGTCAGTCCGGAATATCTTTCCATTTGCTATTATTATACTTGACGAAATACGTCATGCGCTCCGCTTACATTTTTTTTACATTCCTATTACTACACTTTTATACCTCATGTGATAATTTATAAGGATGTCGCAGTTTCGGTCAGCACTGATAAATTTAATGATCCTTACCCTGCAGTTTGGCCCTCTTCTCATACTGGTGGTCGATATCTTTGTCTGAACATATTATCTCCAGCCAATTTCAGAATATATTTTACCTTTAAGAGAGTTCGCAATCGCTTCTTTTATATAAGGGATAATATTTTCCGGTAACTTGTTAAGCGAAAACCATTTAACATCATCACAAAGATGAGGTTCTTTATTAATTGATTCTCCTTTAATATTTTTTGCCGTAAAGAAAACATCCAATCGCTCATCTGATTCTTTTCGATGCATAATGTGGACAACTTTAAAATCTTTTGGCTTTGTTGAAAGCCCTATCTCTTCTTTAACTTCTCTGGATATCGCTTCTGTCAATGTCTCATGTTCATCTAAATGTCCAGCCGGTAAGCTATATTTTCCATCGCAGTAGCCGGTATTAAACCTTCTAGTTAACAGAACTTTTCCATTCTTTACATAGATTAAATAAATGGAAATAATGAATTTTGGCCTTTTTTCTGGCGGAATAGATGCTCTATCTCTCATATTTATGACCGTTTACGCATAAATGCCGGCAAGTCAAACTCGTTTTTATCGTCAATAAAGGCTTCATCATCCCCCAGAAGTTCCTGGTCATCGACCGCTGCTTTTTCCTCCTTTGGTTTCTCTAACTCGACCTTTTTCTCTTCCTTGGCAAACCGGAAAAATTTCAATTTGTTGTCGTTAAACTTAGTGGCAATAAGCGTCACTTTTATCTGATCGACCATTTTTTCGTCGATGACCGCACCAAAAATAATATCAGCGTCGGGATCGGCACTTTTAGCGATAATCGAGGCGGCTTCATCAATCTCGCTCATTGTCAGGTCGGGTCCGCCGATAACATTGAAAAGGACGCCCTTGGCGCCATCGATTGATACGTCAAGAAGCGGTGACGATATGGCTTGCTTGATGGCCATCATCGCCCGTTTGTCGCCGCTGCCCAACCCTATCCCCATCAGGGCGGTACCGGCATTATTCATCACTGTTTTGACATCAGCAAAATCGACGTTAATTAAACCAGGTATCGTAATTAATTCGGCGATTCCTTTAACACCCTGATGCAGTACCGAATCGATCCGTTTGAAAGCTTCCAATATCGGCGTTTTCTTGTCAATAATCGAAAGAATCCGCTGGTTCGGGACGACAATCAGAGTGTCGACTTTTTCTTTTAGTTTTTGCGCGCCGTCATCAGCGATAAACTTCCTTTTGCTGCCTTCAAAATCAAACGGTTTGGTGACAACGGCCACTGTCAGTGCGCCGGTTTCCCGGGCGACCTCGGCAATGACCGGTGACGCGCCGGTACCGCTGCCACCACCCTCACCGCAAGTAATAAACACCATATCGGCACCGCTTAACTCTTCCTTGAGCCGCTCCCGCGATTCTTCCGCTGCCTGACGGCCGACTTCCGGATCGCCGCCGCTTCCCAATCCTTTGGTCAAATTTTCACCAATCTGGATTTTAACTGTCGCTTTATTATTTAACAATGCCTGGGCATCGGTATTGACAGCTACGAATTCCACGCCGGAGATGCCACCCTCGGCAATCATCGAGCTGACTGCATTACCGCCGCCGCCGCCGACTCCGACGACTTTAATCCTTGCTGCCTGTCCCGCCCGTGGTTTGACTAACATAGGCTATATTTTATCATGGAATAAATTGTTTTATAAAATTCTTAAACTTCCCGACCGATCCTCCTAAAGAAAAGTCCTTCCAGATTTTATTGAAATTTTTCATGCCGTTTTCGCTGCCTGGTGAATGATTCATACCATACATTAATAGCCCGACGGTGGTGGCAAATTGCGGATCGGTGATTTCGTCTACCAATCCGGTTATTTTGTCCGGCACTCCGACGCGAATCGGCAAGCCGATCACTTTTTTGCCGGTTTCCAGCATACCGATAGTCAATGCACCCCCGCCGGTTATCACCAGTCCCGACGGAATACTTTGGCCGAAGCTGCTTTTTTCGATTTCTTCGAAAATAAGTTTATAAATTTCTTCCAAACGCGGGGCAATAATGCCGTCGACGACCGATTTCAGGGAAACATCGTTCACGTTTTCCGGCAAGCTAAGGCTAGTCAAATCAATTGACTGGCCGGGCTTCTTTTTTGCCGTCACTTTTCCCAACATCAGCTTGATTTTTTCCGCCGAATCAAGGGAAACTCTCAGGCCGACCGCAATATCATTGGTAATGTGCCGGGCACCGATGGGGATCGATGACGAATGCGACAGCGCCCCTTCCACATAAATGCAGATATCAATTTTGCCGCCGCCGATATCGATTAAAACAACACCCAATTCTTTTTCCGTATTGGACAAGACTGCTTCCGCCGACGCCAAACCGGCAAAAACAAACCCCTGATTGATAATTCCCAAGTCGTTAAGTACCCGGTCGATATTTTTTAAATTGGTATGCGAAGCGGTAATAATATGCGTTTCTACTTCCAGTCGGACACCACTCATCCCGACCGCATTACGGATACCCGACTGACCGTCAACAATATAATCGCGAGGCGATACCTCAATTACCTGGCGGGTGGAAGAGAGGGAAATGGCGGAAGCGGCATCGATCACCCGCGCCACGTCATCTTCAACAATTTCTCCCTGCGGATTCGCGACGGCGACAATACCATGGGAATTCAGGGAGGCAATATGCGGACCGCCGACGGAAACGTAAGCGCTGTTTAATTTGTGCCCGGCCATCCGCTCGGCTTTTTCGATGCTTTCCTCGACCGCGGCCGTCACCTCACCAATATCGACGATTAACCCTTTTTTTACTCCCCGGGAGTTGGTGGTATTGAATCCGATAATTTTTAGTTCGGTACTGTCAGCCGGCTGGATACCGACAACAGTGGCAATTTTCGAACTGCCGATATCAACACCACATATTAGTTTATCAGACATAATTCAAAACTTAACTACCGGTTTTTCGAATCTTAAATCCAAACTTTTGAATTCTTTTCCGTCAATCTTGAATTGCCTCACGATTTGCTCCAACTCATAATCCTGCAACTGCGTGCTTTTTTCGGTGGTAAATACTACCTGCCGGTTACCTATTTTACATAGTATCATATCGGCACCATTAATATCAACCTGATCAACGGCCAGATTCAGATCGCTCATGGTTTTAATAAAATGCAAGGCAAAATTCATATCCTGAAAATTAATCCAGTCGCCGACGACAAACAAATATTGGTTTAATTTTTGGTAATAATGGATAACCGGTAGCGATAGTGAATTTTTAGAAGAGCGGTTGAGAATCCGGCCGTCATCAGACAGATAAAGATAGCCGTCGCCGTTGTCGACGGCTGCCAACGGTTTATACAAGCTTATTTTGACAATTACCGTCTGCGGATAAACTTTGACCACCGACACTTCTTTTACCTCCGGATTTTGCTTTTTCAACGTTTTAGCCATTTCATCCGTCGATAAAAGTACTAAGTTTGAATGTCGGTAATCTTCCAAGCCGAAAATCATTCCCGCATTGTCGGGGCTGTCAACTGTAATATTGGTAACGCTAAAATATTTATCCACAAAGACGAATACCAGGAATAAAATTACGGCCAGGACTAAACTTGTCAGGTATTTAAGCTTGCGCGAGGATTTCATTGACGATATATTCGGCCGCATTTTTTTTGTATAAATGATGTAACGAGCGAAAATTTCTTCGATAACGGTTAATATCGGTACTGATTTTATCCGCTAACGCCAATAGTGTTCGCGGATCCTCCGATTGGTAAAAAATTTCACCGGTACCTGCTTCGGCAAAAATCCGGGCGTGTTTTTCTTGTTCTCCGTTTCCTGACCACGGCAGCGGAATGAAAATTGCCGGTTTGTTTAAAACGGCCAGCTCAAAAAAAGTATTGGCGCCCGACCGACCGATCACCAGATCGCAGACATGAAAAATATACCCCAGTTCGTCGTCAAAAAAATGTTTTACCGGGTAATAACGGTTTGCCAATTCTTTTGGCAGCTTCTCTTTAATTTTAAGCAAATCCTCATAATCATGATATTCCTTCGTCTCCCCGGTCTGATGGATAACAATATAACAATTCAGCAATTTAACAATTATTTCTTTGATTATCTGATTGATACTATGTGATCCTAACGATCCGCCGGTAATATAAATAGCTGGACGAGTTTTTTCGATCGTAAAAGGTTTTTTATCGACTTTCAGAACTGCCGTTCGTACTGGATTACCGGTGATGACTGTTTTGCCGGCCGGGAAAAATTTTGCCGCCTCCGCAAACGACAAATAAACTTTTCGGGAAAATCGGGCGATTATCCGGTTGGCCAGGCCCGGGTTGACCGTTTGCTCGTGGGTAAAGACGGGAATACGAAACAGAAAACTCCAAAAAGCCACTGGCACGGCGATGTATCCACCGAAAGTCATGACCGCATCGGGCCTTTCCCGGGCAATGATCAAATAAGCGTTTATAAACCCGCCGGGAATTTTTAACAGGCTCTTAACCGAACGCCAATTAAGTAGACGGCTAAGGCGGCCGCTTTGGAGAGGAACAAATGAAATATTCTTTTTAGTAATTTCCTTATATTCTAAAGACAAAGTTTGTTCCGAATCGATCGCGTATTTGCGGCCGACGAAAACGAGGTTGACATGAGTATTTTTCCGACCAGCCAATTCCTCGACAATTGCCAATGCCGGCGCCAGATGGCCGCCGGTCAACATTAATTTCATACTTCAATTATAGTAAATTACCTGAATTCTAAGTTGAATCCGAACAATAACTGGTAAAAACTTCTTGTGCTGTTTGATATTTTAACACTTTACGCGGCCTGTTGTTGATTTCCGATACGATCTCATCAAGTTCTTCTTGAGTAAGAGTTGAGAAATCAGTCTGTTTTGGTAAGTACCGTCTTAAAAGACCATTAGTATTTTCATTGGTTCCCCGTTCATATGACGCATACGAATGACAGAAATATGTTTTCATGTTTAAGATTTTGTTTAACTGCATATGTAAATGATTTTCCCGTCCGTTATCTAACGTTACTGATTTTCGAGCAAACGCCGGTAAACTACTAAACAAATCTGTCTGAGCTTTTATGGTTTCCTCCGAATTAATTCTGTTAACCTTTTTGGCAAACAACATCCTTGATACCCGTTCAACTTCCGTGTGTATTCCGTCCCCAACCGATCGTCTTCCCTCGACGGTATCTCCTTCAAAATGTCCAAACTCACGCCGTTTGTTGACTTTGGCCAATCTTTTACTGATTGATATTCTAGCCTCGATATGGCTCTTATGGACAGATCTGCCTTTTTGTTTCTTCCGTTTCTTTTGGCCGCGGGGTAAATACTCCCATAGGTGATCGTCGAGATTGACCGGATCATAAATATATCGATAAATTGTCTCCATTCCAACGATTCTTGATTTAACCAAAGGGTGTTTTCTTTTTAATCTTCCGGATATCTGTTCGGGCGACCACCCCAGACCCAAATGATCGACTACATAGTGATAAACCCACTTGTTTTTTAACGGTCTTCTTTCTCCGGCTTTAGATTTCCTTCTTTCGTATTCTTCTTGGGCAAGAATTGAATCGTAAATGAATTTGTCCTGACTTCACTCCCTCCCTTTTCTCAAAATAAACTCTTTGATATACGGCTTTAAACTGGATCTCAATTTCCATTTTGGGTCACCTACTGTTTTTTTAGTACAATTTGCCTATGTTTATCAGGAAATCTGTGAACAGGTCAGGGAATATCTGTATCCAGGTGGCAGAAAAAACAGGAAGGAAAAACAGAATTGTAAAACACATCGGGACAGGAAGGACTCCTGTTGAAACAGATCAGCTCATACAGGCGGCTCGTAAATTCATTGATAACCAGCGAATAAAATCCGGCATAGTCTCTTTTTTCGATACCCGGTTTGACCAGTCAAGACTTGAGGATTTTCTGGATTCTGTATCTTTTGTGCAGGTTCTTGATACGGTTACATACAGGTTTATCCGTCATTTCTACCGGATCATAGGTTTCCATAAGATTAAAGATGACTGTTTTACCGATTTGGTGATTGCCCGGATAGTTGAACCTCTGAGTAAAAGACAGACAAAAGATTTCCTTGCCGTACGGTTTGACAAAGAATATCCGTTAAACAGAATATACCGGACTCTCAAAAATTCCTGTAGATTCAACTACCGGGATAAAGTTGAGGGAATCACCTGTCAGTTTATCAGAAAGCATATCAACAAAAATATCACCGTCCTGTTTTTTGACGTGACCACACTCTACTTTGAGGCGTTTGATGAAGATGATACCAGAAAATGCGGCTTCTCCAAAGAATACAGGCACAACCAGCCGCAGATTGTGGTTGCCTTAACCGTTACCGCCTCCGGTATGCCTCTTACCATGAAAATGTTCGAAGGAAATACCTTCGAAGGACACACCATGATTCCTGCAATTTCTGAAACCATGAATAAGTTTTCTCTTAACGATATTATTGTGGTTGCCGATGCCGCCATGCTTTCTGAGGATAATCTTAAAAAACTTGAGGTAAAACAATTAAAGTATATTGTTGGTGCGAGATTGGGAAATATCAGCAAGGAACTGTCTGAAAAGATTATTGCCGCATTACCAAGGGAAGATAAAGCCTGTATAAGGCTTCCTCAGGAAAATGGCAGAACGCTTCTTGTCAGTTACTCGGAAAAACGGGCAGCCAAAGACAAGCATGACCGGGAAAAACAGATTAATAAAGCGAAAGATATGCTTGCCAGGCCGCAATCGGTTGTCAGAAGATACAAATTTATCGCTTCATCGGGAAGAGGGCAATTCAAGCTCAATCAGAAACTTATCGAAAAAGCAGAAAAGCTTGAAGGCATAAAAGGATATATTACTAACGCCATAGACCTTACGGATGAAGAAATCATCGGAAAATACACGGAACTCTGGCAAGTGGAGAAATCATTCAGGATGAGCAAATCAGACCTGAAAGCCAGACCGATATTCCATACCCTCAAAGAAAGTATCGAAGCCCATCTTCTTATTGTGTTTACCGCCCTGGTTGTTTCCAGATACATTGAATATGTTACAAAACAGAGTATCCACGCAGTGATTAAAACACTCACCCGGGTAAAAGAAATTGTGGTTGAAGATAATGTGACGAGGCAGCGGGTCAGAAAACTGAAATTTATCCGATGAGGCGAGATTGTTAATTGGATATGCCTGATTTGGGTCACCTAAAAAGTGAAGTCAGGAGAATTGAATCGTAAATGAATTTGTCTTTGTCCCAAACCCTGTTTCTTGATACCTCCGAACTTATGGTAGAAGGTGATCTGCAAAGTTCCTTGGCAATTGTCCTTATTGTTTTTCCTTGAGCCAACATACGGGAAATCATACCTCTTTCCTTTTTATCTATCTTCCTATGGTTTTTCATATCCGAACATTTTAGTACAAGTGTTCGGATTCGATTGAGAACTTAGATTACTTAATCATCCTCATTTTCTTCTCAATATTCATGAGTATCCCAATCATGGCAAAAGAAATAAGCAAGTTTGATCCGCCGTAGGAGAGAAATGGCAACGGTACGCCGGTCAGGGGAAACAGATTCACGACACCGGCCAAGTTGATGATAATCTGCAGGTTGAAAAAAACGAAAATGCCGCCGGCCAAAAGTTTGCCATAACGATCCGGCGCTAGCCGGACGACGTGATAAATTTTATAAATAAGAACCAGATAAAGGACGATCAGTATGCTACCGCCCAAGAAACCGAATTCCTCTCCCAGGATGGCGAATATCGAATCGGTATGTGCTTCCGGCAGAAACATATATTTTTGCCGGGAAGCGCCAAACCCCTGGCCCAATATGCCGCCGTTGGACAATGATATCAGTATTTGATTAATATGATAGGTGATTCCAAGCGGATCAAGCGCCGGATTGAAAAAAGCTAATAAACGGTTAAAACGATATGGGGAAATTTTGATCAACAAAAGAAAAGCCCCGAATGATGCCGGAATCAGTAAAAAAAGATGCAGCAGACTGCCCCCGGATAAATAATAAATAACAATGCTTAATAAAAAAACAATAATCGCCGTTCCCATATCCGGTTGAAGAATAATCAGTAGAATCAAAAATCCAACCAGGATCAAAAAAGAAAAAAACCGTTTTCGTTCCTTATGTATGAACCAAGAAGACAAATAAATAATGACGCTGAATTTTGCCAGTTCGGTCGGCTGAATGTTGAAAAATCCGAAATCAATCCACCGCCTGGCGCCGCCGGCTTTTGCCCCGACACCGGGAATAAGGACAATAATAAGAAACACGATCGTCGTCATCATCATGACAAAGGCAAAATAATAAAGCTTGTGGTAATCGAAGATAGCAAAAAGAGTCATCACCGCCAATCCGGCGGTCAGCCAAATAATCTGCAACCGCAAGTAATGGAAGCTGTCGCCGAATTCCGTGGCGCTACGGACAGCCGATGCTTCAAAAATGAATAATAGGCCGATAAACGATAAAATTACCGGTAAAGTCAAAAGAGGGATAAAAAATTTATTTTTGACAAAAATACGGCTGATCATTGAATTAAATCATGGACAATCTTATTGAATTCCCGGCCCCGATGAAATTCGTTATCATACATAGCAAATGATGTCGCTCCGGGAGAAAATAAAACATAAGCGCCGCCGGTATCGTTTTTCGCCAACCGGTATGCTTCGGCGACAGCCTTTCTCATATCATCGTGTACCGGTGTAATCATATCGGCATATTTTTCTTTTAATAATGGCAGAATCTCATCCGTAAACGAACCCTTCAGCAGAATAATTTTTTTTGCTTTAATTAATTGATTGATTAGTGCATCGTAAGGCAGATTTTTTCCCTGGCCGCCAAGCATAAGATAGACCGGCTTGTCGGTAAAAGTATCCAACGCTTTTATTGTGGCGACTGGTGTTGTTGAAGTTGTGTCATTTACAAATATAACATTGTCTTTCTGACCGACAATTTCCTGACGGAAAGGCAGTCCTTTAAACTGACTTATTATATTAATGCAATTATTTACATCCAGACCCAATACCTTACCGACAGCCAATGCCGCGGCCGCATTCTCTTTATTATGCTCCCCTTTTAGAAATTGCAATTCTGCCGGGAAATCATCAGCTGAAAAACTAATTACTGACGAATCAAAAGCAATTTTTTTCACTTCCGAGAGCCCGGTGAGTGTGGAAGTGAGACTCTCGTGTGATAAAAATTGCGTTGATGAGTCAGTAATATATTCCCAGTTCTTGTTAATGATTAAAAAGTCACCTTCTCTTTGATACATAAATATCGCCTCTTTATCGTATAAATAATCATCCATATTTTTGTAATAATTTAGATGATCGGGATAAAAATTGGTGAAAACGGCGATATGCGGGCTGATCATCTTCCGGTGGAAACCGGAAAGCGGCCACGACGGCAGTTCCATCACTACCCAGTCGGTAGATTTCAATGTTTTTAACAAATTGATGGTGGAAATACCAGGCAAACTACCTGCCAGGTAAACAGGATAATTGGAATTTTGCAGCAGGGTAAAAATCATTTGCGTCGTCGTCGATTTTCCCCGCGTGCCGGTAATGCCGATAATTTTTGCCAGACTATTGGCGGCAAAAAACGACAACTCCATTTCCACCGGAATCCCTTTTTTCTCGGCGGCGACAATTTCCGGTAAATCCCAGGGAACCGACGGCCCTTTGAAAATCATATCTGTATTTATGAAATCCTCCTGTTGATGACCGCCAAGATGGAAAGTAATCGGTACTTTATCTAAATATTTAATTGAGTCGGCTAACTGTTCTTCGGTTTTTTTATCGGTGACAGTCACTACTGCTCCCAGCTCGGCAAAAAATTTCGCCACGCCGGCTCCCCCGCCCTGCAGACCCAAACCGACCACCAGCACTTTTTTACCGGAATATTGTTTTTGTAACGATTTAATTATATTGGCCATCAAGATAATTTTAGCAGCTTTTACCCTTTTAATTGAGCTAAAAAACAAAATTTAACCGAAAGTGGATGTCTGGTTGCTCATCGCTTCGAGAGAAACGAGTTCACTTGAGGCTAAAATTTTGTTTTAGCGAAAGGTTTCACTTCATAAACGCCACCATTAGGCCGAAGATAGCGAGGATCATCGAGATTAGCCAGAAGCGCATGACGATTTTTGGCTCTTCCCAGCCGCGAAGCTGGAGCCATAAATGAAGCGGAGCCACCGGAAACGCCTTTTTATGGCGGAAACGCTTACTCATTAGCTGGATAAACGACGTGGCGATTTCGACGACAAAGATGGCACCGATAATAAGAAGGGCAAACACCTTGCCTTGCACCAGCCCGATGACGGCAAAAGTGGCGCCGAAGGACAAGGCGCCGGCATCGCCCATAATCAGCCGCGCCGGATAAATATTAAAATATAAAAAGGCGATTAAACCACCGAGCCAGGCGGCAATGAATATCGACGTCGGCACATCCAGTATCGAGCGGGAAACCACCCATAATCCCAAAAGGGCAATCGTCAAAACTCCGCTTGCCAACCCATCCAGGCCGTCAGTAATATTAACCGCATTGGCAAAAGCAACGATCACAAATGTCGAAAAAATAATATAAAGCCAGGAAATGGTAAAGACGCCAAAAAAGGGGATATAAATAATCTGGATTTTTAGATCATTAAATAGCCAGAAAGAAACAATTGCCGCCAGAACGATCTCTAAAATTAATTTATGCCTGATCCGTAGGCCGAAAAACTGGCTGTCATGCCAGAAAAAGATTTTTTTCAGGTCGTCAAAAATTCCCAGCACCCCAAAGGAAATAAAGGTAAAGAGGATAATCTTGATCTCGGCAACCAGCGACGGATAATTGCTTAAGATTTTCTTATGAAGCAAAAAATACATGAATATGAAAAAGAAAAATACGACTGTCGTTGTTAATAGCGTCAGGATTCCGCCGCCGACCGGCGTCCCGCTTTTATGCTGGTGGAATTTATCGAAAATTGGCGTTGGCCGGTTAAAGGCATCTTTCGTCACCTGCTTTTGACGCTGTAATTTCGATTTGTACAAAAAATTGATAAACGGAATTATCAGAATTAAATTAAGAATAAATGACACAAAAATCGCCAGCAAATAAGTCGACATAGCTTATAATTTCGGGATGAAAATAATACAGGCAATAATAAAAGAGGTCATGGCAAAAATCAGCATTGCCGCCGCCGATACGTCCTTGGCGATCCGAATTTCCTCGCGGGGATTTTTGTCAAACGCATCGATTGTTTCTTCGATGGCGGTATTGACTGTCTCGATTACTAACCCCAAGCCAATAAGCACGAAAACGATCAAAAACTCATCATTGGAAATCTGAAAGAAAAAGCCGCCAAGAATGGCCAAAAGAGACAGGGAAATATGGATCTTGAAATTCGGCTGGGTTTTCAATACCCAGATCAGTCCGTTAAAAGCATTTTTGAATGACGCGGTATGTCGGCTAAGCATAGATTATCTCCTTTAATATTTTAGCTAATTTCTGGGGACTATGGCGGACAATGCTCCGTACCTGCGGATTGACGAATTTATCAGCCTTGGATTTGGTAAAAGTGCGGCCGTCAACGACGTTTCTAATAACTAACTGACCGTCAAAATCTTCCAGATTATTTTCGACCACATGCTCCTTCTGCTGTTCATACCAATCGATGATTGACGGAGCGATTTTACCGTTGTTGATTATAATGACGCCTGGAAGACACCCCAAATAATGATTTAAGTCGTTTAAATGATCACTGGCTTTATAATTCGTCGTTTGCCCGGACTTGGTCATAAGATTGAGAATATAGATGATCTTTGCTCTACTTTTCTTTATCGCATTTTTTATCCCGTTAGTCAAGAGCACCGGGACGATTGTCGTATAAATATCGCCAGGACCGATGATGATATAGTCCGATTCTTCGATTCTTTTTATCGCCTCGGGATTGGCGGATACTTCCGGTTCAAGAAAGGCTTTTTTGACACGCGATTTTTCCTCATAGTTCTTATCGATGTTGCCTTCCTCTTTTACAACCTTCCCATTCTCGTATTCAACGCACAGGCGGGTTTTTTCGAAGGTGACCGGAATAACCTGACCTTTAGTTTTCAGGACGTAAGCGGCGGTTTTGACGACCTCGCTGTAGTTTTTGGATACTTTTTCCAGAGCCGAAATGAAAATATTGCCGAAGTTGTGGCCGCCGAGGTCACCGTTTTCGAAGCGGTAAAGAAATAATTTCCGCCAAAGCATTGGCGCTTCTGATAATGCCACCAGACATTGTCGCAGATCACCCGGCGGCAATACCCCAAGCTGGTCGCGCAGCTTACCGGTCGAACCGCCCGAATCCATCATACTGACAATGACGCCCAAATCCAGCCGGTATTTTTTCAAACCGGAGAGGACGACAAATGTTCCCGTCCCACCGCCAATAACCGTTATTTTTTTCACTCTCCTATTATATACTAATATATATGTCGTCGCACCACCGGATTGAACAACTGACCAGTGCCACACCCCAGGCAATATCGGAATTGGCGCTTTTGACCAATAATTTCGATGGCCATCTGACACCAGATTATCTGAAGAAAATGATCGACAATCCGCTAACGGTAATATTTGTCGCCCTCGATGATAATCGCATCATTGGTATGGCCACCATGATTACCTATCACAAATTAAGCAAGCATAAAGCGTTTGTCGAAGATGTTGTCGTTCATGAAGAATACCGGCGAAAGGGTATTGGCAAATCATTAATGAATGCGGTTATTGACAAAGCAAAAGAATTGCGGATTGACACAATTCATCTCACTTCCAATTCCAAGCGGGTAGCGGCCAATATGCTCTATCAGAAACTGGGATTTAGGAAGTATGATACCAACTATTATATGTTCGATTTGACTTAAATTCTCTCAATTTCCCCGCCGATGCTTCTTACTTTTTCGACAAAATTTTCATAACCGCGCTCGAGGATACTGGCGCCATTGACGACCGATTCGCCCTCGGCGACCAGCGCGCCGATCGCCAATGTTGCCCCGGCGCGTAAATCGGTAATATTGAGCGCTCCACCATGCAGCTTTACCGGACCCTTTATTCTCACTGCTTGATTGTATTTTTTGGCCGGGTCAAAATTGAAGAAAAAATATTCGGCCGGATTGGTAACCGGCGGTTTGACGAATTCGATCTCCGCTCCCAGTTTGCGCAGTTCCTCAACATAGGCAAACCGGTTTTCGAAAACCCGCTCTGTAATAAGCGATACGCCGGTCGCCTGGGTCATCAGAACTGCCCAATTCGGCTGCCAGTCGGTCATGAATCCCGGATGGGGTTCGGTTTCAATATTAGTCGCTTTCAGTTCGCCTTTATAAAAAAAGCGGAAAGTCGTCTCGTTGATTTTTTCATATCCGCCGTTCGCCGCCTGCAGTTTAATAATAAATGAACGGATCATTCTTTCGGGAATGGACGAAACGACCGCTTCCCCTTTGGTGGCAATCGCCAGTGACGCATAAGTAACGGCTTCGTTGCGGTCGGCCGTAATCGTAAACGGTTGCAGACAACGCAGCTTATCAACACCGGTGATTTCAATTGTCGACGCGTTTTGGCGGATTTTTGCGCCGGCCGCGTTCAGAAAATCAATCATGTCTTTGATTTCCGGTTCCCGGGCGCAATTTTCCAATCGAATCATCCCTTCGCCAAAGACCGACATCAATATCAGCAGTTCCGTACCCGTATGCGACGGTTTGCCGAAGACGAATTTGCCCCGCGGCTTACCAGTCATTTCCGCCTGGTAATAACCCGTATCATGTTTGTAACGGACTGATACTCCCAACGCTTTTATCCCATCGACAATCCGGTCGATCGGCCGGGCGCCAATCCGGCAACCGCCGGGATTGGGAATTCGGCAACTGCCAAATTTTTTTAAAAGCGGCGCAAAAAACATGAATGAGACGCGAATTTTGGAAGCGTATAGAAGATCAACCTCGTTCTTATTAATATTTCCACCGTCAACCGCCACCGTATTTTCCTCCTCTTTAAATTCCGCCTGGCCGCCAAGCACCTTAATAAGATTCAATAATTCAAAAACGTCGTTGATTCGGGGAATATTTTGCAAAATCGCTCCCCCTTCTATCATTAACGAGGCGATAATTACTTTTAAAGCCACATTTTTTGCCCCGGACAATTTAACCTGGCCGTGCAGCGGCTGACCTCCATTAATAATATATGAGTTCTCCATAGATGTTTAAACAACAACCACTTCCTCCTTCATCTCCACCCCAAACTTCTCTTTCACCTTTTCTTTAATTATAGCGGTTAACTTAATTAGATCCTCCGCTTTCCCATTTCCTCTATTAACAATAAAGTTCGCATGTTTATCGCTGACATAAAAACCGCCGACCGAATAACCTTTCAGTCCAGCTTTATCAATCAGGTAACCGGCGGATGTCCCGTTAATATTTTGAAAAAAACAGCCGCTGGTCGCCACCCCCATTGGTTGCGTCGCTTGCCGGTACGCCAACGCGCCTTCGGCCCGTTTCCTGAGAACGGCGGGATTTTCTTTTGGCAAACGGAAAACGGCTTCAATCAGGATTTCCTTGGTTTTTTGCAAAATGCTGGAATCGTAAGCAAATTGAAAATAATTCCGGTCAACGCATTTTACTTTGCCGTTGGCGTCAACTAAGTTAGCGGAAATCAACCGATCGCCAAAATAGCTGACCGGCCTAGTCCATTTGGCGTTCATATAGATGGCGCCGCCGACTGTCCCCGGCAATCCCTTATGATATTCGAACCCCGACCAGCCGGCATCAACGGTTTCGTTAATCAACAACCCGACGGGATAGCCGGAAGAAACCGATAAATCAACGTAATCCGCTGTTTCCGCCACAACTTTTTTATCAATATACGCATTTTTGACAACTAATCCTTTTATTTCCTTCTGGATTAAAGCAATGTTCGATCCGCCGCCAATGATCGTTAAAGGAAATTTTTTCGTTAACGATATTTTTTTTGCTTCAATAAAGTCGTCGGGAGATTTCGCTTCAAGATAATACTGCGCTTTAGCTATTGTCCGTAGCGTTGTTTGAATGATTTGAGATTTGAACTTTGGCATTTGAAATTACTTTAATTATATCATCTTTCAGCTTATAAACGTCACCGGCGCCCATCGTAAATAAAATATCTTGATTATGGATGATAGATGATAGATGATGGATTAAATCGGCCTTTGAAGAAACATAAAGTAATTTATCTGGGTTTAATTTGGCGATGTCTTCCGAACAGATAGCGAACTGACTAATTTTCTCTCTCGCTGACGGAAAAATCGGCAGGATATACACCAAATCGGCCTGCGATAAACTTTCGGCAAAATCCGGCATTAAAGCCTGTGTACGTGAGTACGTATGCGGCTGAAAAATTATGACCAGCCTTCTGCCGGGAAAACGCATTCGGGCCGCTTTGATCGTCGTCTCAATTTCCTTCGGATGATGGGCGTAATCATCAAAAAGCTTGATATCACCGTCGTAAACCGGTTCAAACCGCCTTTTGGCGCCGGTAAACTCAGCGATACTTTTTTGGATCTGATCAACAGGAAAACCCAGTTTCAGTAACAGCGCAATTACACCCACAGCGTTAGAAACGCTTTTTAGACCGAATAAATTGATTCTAACTGTCATTCTGGCAATCCGCCGGCTGGCAAAGCGTCTAGAATCTATCAAATCAAACGAGCTGCCATTTTGATCGGTTACGACATTTTCGATCCGATAATCGCTTTTTTTATCAAAACCGAAAGTGACATATTTTTCTTTTGGAAATTGTCTAATCAAATCCATTAAATTTACATTGTCCTGACAAACAAATAACTCTTGAACGATCGTTGAAGAGTTATTTCCGGCAAAGAATTTACCATAGGCCGCTTTCGTTTCTTCAATATCCTTGTAAACATCCGGATGGTCGAAATCGATGTTCGGACAAATAATATAATCGGGGTTTAAGAAATGAAATTTCGGCGTTTTATCGAGTGGCGGATTGACGCCATATTCATCGGCTTCAGCGACAAAATATTCGCCGCCCAAATAATCACCGCCCTGATATCCGGTAAAAAATGGTGTGCCGACAATATAATTCGGTTTTGCTCCCAGCTTGATCAGCCCATATGACAATAACGATGAAATGGTGGTTTTTCCATGACAGCCGGCAACGGCAATTTTCGTTTTTGATTGGCTCATCAGCTGGCCAATCGCTTCTGCCTGACTGATTATTGTCAGTTTTCTTTTTCTGGCTTCAGCGACAATCGGATTATTTGTCCCGCCATGAGCGGCTGAATAGATAATCAATTCCGTTTCTGACGGTAACTTTACCGGATCGAAACCGATCCGGTAGGAAATATTATTGTCCTTAAGTAATTTATCGGTAATGAATTCGTCAACGACGTCGGCGCCGCCGACATTCTTTCCCCACTTTTTATAAATAACCGCTAGATTAGCCATCGCCACCCCTTTGATACCAACGATAAAAATATTGCTGTATTGTTCCATTGCTATATAGTTATTAAGCTAAACTGTTAAAGCGCAGAATACGGATTTTTTCTGCCGATCACTTGCGCTCGTCACTGCGTGTGCTTACCTTAACGCATTTCGCATTGAGAGGCAGCAAAAAAGACGTATTCAAGCTTTGATAATTATACAAAAATATTAATATTGAACGATATAGCTCAACATTTCCTGCAGATTCTTTTTGCCGTCGCGCCTTAAGGAAAAGAACCGTTTGCTGTCACAGCTCGTGCAGAAGGGGAAAAAGTCAATATTATCTTGGGGAATACCCGCTTCAAGCAATAATATATAGTTAAGCAATGACAGATCCAGATACCGCTTTCCATGCCGCACAATGAATATTTTTTCCGAATATCCGTTTAACTCTTCCATAAAATTAACATAGCGGTCATCATCGACATCATAACAGCACTGCCCGATCGACGGCCCCATGGCGGTAATAATATCTTCTTTCCGGCAGCCGACATCAACCATTTTCTCCACCATTATTTTTACCATTTTTTTCAGGCTCCCCCGCCAACCCTGGTGTGAAATGCCGATGACGGCGTTTTGCTTGTCGCTAAAAACCATCGGGATACAGTCGGCCGTCCGGACAGTCAGAACAACATTCCTTTCCCGAGTAACGACTCCGTCGGTATCAGCAATGTTCTCAATGATGACCGGATTATCGGCCACGATATAAGAAACATTGACTGAATGGATTTGTTCGGGAACAATAACCTTTTTATGATTTATCCGCATTTCGTTCAGGTAGGCAAGAACCGTTTCCGGCCTTAACGCATCGCCGGCATCCCTGGTACAGAAACCGGAAATCACATTATCGTCATCGATTTTGGTGGAGAAAAAGGCTTTACGGTCAGGATTAAAAATTATCATTTGTTTCGAATTTGCAAGGCAGTATTCACCGCCTTGAATTCATCCCACGGATACTCCTTTTTACCGCGGCAAAGGCTTTTTTCATGAGCCTTGCCGGTCGCCAGGACAACGTCATTTTTGCGCGCCATCACCATCGCCTTGTTAATTGCCTCTTGCCTATCGGGAATGAGTATAAACGGTTTATTCTTTATTCCGGCGGCGATTTGGCGGCAGATCTCCTCCATTTTTTCCGTCCGGTAATCTTCTTCTGTCAAAATAATCTGATCGACATACCGGCTACTCGCTTTTCCCATCAAAGGCCGTTTTGTCTTATCTCGCAAACCGGCCGAGCCAAAAACATGGATTAATTTTGAACCGTTATGGACATAGTTTTTTTTTATTTCCGGTAAAACACTTTCAAATGCATTCGGCGTATGGGCAAAATCGATAATGACCGTCGGGCCTTTGTCATACACTACTTCCAGCCGGCCCGGCGGCAACTTAAAGCTATTCATCGCTTCTAGAATATTTTTTTCATCTATCCCCAGGATTGAGGCGACACTGAATGCCGCCAGGTAATTGTAACGATTATATCCCACCAGCGGTTTTTTGTAGGGCAGCCGGAAATGGGTTTTGTGTTTGAAACCGTAATGATAAACTTTATTTACGCTATATTTCAGTATTTTGTCAAGCCGCTCAAACGAATGATCGTCACTGTTGATAATGGCAATATTTGATTGCTTTAGTAGCTTCGCTTTCGTGTCGACATATTTTTCGTAAGTTTTGTGGTAATCAAGATGTTCATGAGTAACGTTTGTCAACACACCAACGAAATATTTTACCCCAAAAACCCGGTTTTGGTCCAAAGCATGGGAAGTCGTTTCCAGAACAAAAAATTCGTCGCCGTTTTCTGCCGCTTTTTTCAGCAGTTTTTGCACCAGAAATGAACTGGGCGTCGTGGTATGTAAGCCGGTATCAAATTCCTCCGTTCCAATCTTGGCATACACCGTCGACACCATCGATACTTTTTTTCCGGCGGTTTTTAAAATATGATAAATGAGGTGGGTGGTCGTCGTTTTTCCATCAGTTCCGGTCACACCAATCACTTTCAATTTACGGCTGGGAAAGCCATAATAAATATTAGCGATAACCGCTTGAAAGAAATGGTAAATGTTTTTAAACGTTTGAAACATAATTTTATTGGTCTGGTGCGATATTATAGTATACTATAAGATCCTTGGCGATATTGAAAAAAATCGGTGCTGCCGTCTCCGAACCCCACTCCGAGGCTTGCGGCTCACGCAGCATCACCATGGTGATAAATTTCGGTTGGTCAGCCGGTGCGAAGCCGATAAAAGAAGCAATCGTCTTATTCGGATCATAATGCCCCTGGATTGGAATCTGGGCCGTCCCCGTTTTGCCGCCCATCGAATAACCGGCTGGTCTCGCCCAATGGACTTCACCGTGCTTAACCACCGAAACAAGCATCTTGCGGATGACCGCCGATGTCCAGTCGCTAATTACCCGCCCTTCGACTTTCGGCGAAATAACATTGGTTTTTGCCGGCGACACCATTTTTTCTACCACATACGGTTTCAGCAATTGACCGCCATTGATGACGCTGGCAAATGCTCTTATTATCTGGATCGGTGTCATCGCAATCCCCTGGCCGAAAGTAACGGTCGCATAATCGATCGGGTACCATTGGGATTGTGGCGGAATATAACCGCCAACTTCTCCTTGCAGGTCAATTCCTGTCGGGTGGCCGAATCCAAATTTTTTAATATACGAGTAAGTAAGGTTGTTGCCGAGTTTGCTGCCGACATAAACCATTCCGACATTGGACGATTTTTCCAGAATCTGCGTCATTGTAATCCATCCTTTATAAGTATTATCCCACGTCTGAATATTGTAACCGCTGACGTTGACCGGCCCGGTTTCGTTATAAGTATCGTCAGGCTTAATTTTCTTTTCCTGTATCGCCGCTGCCATAATCAGCGGCTTGAAA
The DNA here is from genome assembly GCA_021787635.1 of bacterium. GTDB lineage: Bacteria > Patescibacteriota > Microgenomatia > UBA1406 > GWC2-37-13 > JAJYIQ01. Next base: position 21,377 of record JAJYLO010000004.1, read on the forward strand.
ATCGATCCCGGTTCAAACAAATCAGAAATGGCCGGATTCTTGAAATCGGCCTCAGAATATAAAAAATATTGGCTGGCGTCATAATCGGGCAAACATACTAAAGCGAGAATCTGCATCGTCATCGGATCGGCGGTGATGGCACAACCTTGTTTGGCCTTATACAAATCCATTCCTTCTTTCAGGTTCCGCTTATTAACTTCTTGGACGGTCTTATCGATTGTTAAAATCAAATTTCGTCCGTTTTCCGGCGCCACCCGCTGCTGGGTGCCGATAAGAATCGGTTGGCCGGCCAAATCGCGCTCTGATTCCATGAGACCAGGCAATCCTTTCAAATCGTCGTCGTAATAACCCTCCAGACCAAAATAGCCGACATCTTCGCCAGCAGTATTTTTTCCGACAAAACCCAATAAATGCGCCGACAACGACGCTTCGGGATAATAGCGTTTCATCTGATAATCAAAGCCGACACCAGGCAAATTCAGAGCGTCGATCGCCTTTTTCTTATCTTCGTCGATCCCCGACTGGATCGCCACCCAGACTTTAGTATCATCGATTCTTGCTTCGATCGACGCCTCCGGCTCTCCCAAAATCGCGCTGATCTTTTGAGCAACTTCAAATTTATTGCCGATGTTTTTCGGTTCGATGTAAAGCTGATAACTATTCTGATTTAAAGCTAATGGGGCATTGTTACGATCCATTATTAGCCCCCTTTCCGGATAAATTTTGTTGGTATGCAGATATGCGTCATTGGAGGAAACCGGATGAATTATCTGAATAATGAATAATTTAACGATAATCGCCCCAAATAACAACAAGAAAGTCAGAAACAGCAGTTTAATCTTAATCATTTTTTTGCAAACTCCATGTTACCCACATATACCGGCGTCGATTGTTGGACAAAATTCAGGGCGGCTGCCGCCGACGCAGCATACTGGAATGAGTCAAAGCGGGCGACCTCTTTTTGCAATTCAAGGTTTTGTTCGTGAATTTTTTCCGTACTCTGTTCGTATACGGAGATCTCGTTACCCAGTTTAATACTGGAAACAAATAAAGCGATATTAACAATAATTAAAACCAGAAATACAAATCCGATAATTTTTTTAATCATGTTTGATTACTCGTAGCTTCGCTGAACGCTCAAATTGTAAATTCCGATCACCCTTAATTAAATGGCCGCCGCCGAACTTTTTTACGATCCGATCTTCCAGTGAATGAAAGGTGACGACCACAATCCGCCCTTCCGCACCAATTAAATTCATAGCTCCCAGCAACCCCTGTCGCAGATTATGCAACTCGTGATTGACGGCAATCCGCAAAGCCTGGAAAATCCGGCGATATGTCCCCTGATCTTTCCGGCCGATTGCCTTGTCGATCACCACGATCAAATCACCGACTGTTTTTATCCTCCTCCCGATTCTCGATTCGACAATTTTTTCCGCAATAATCCGCGAATTCAGATCTTCGGAATACGAGGCGAATAATTCATATAGTCCTTCTTTATTCAAACCATTAACCATATCCGCCGCCGTTTCTTCCTCATTAATGTCTATTCTCATATCAAGCGGTTCATGGATTTTTTTAAAGGAAAATCCTCGGCCCGACTCGCCGATCTGCCTCATCGACAATCCCAAGTCGAAAACGATACCGTCGACGGGATAAAATCCAGATTCTTTGGCAATACTTTCAATCTGGGAAAAATTACCTTGTTTTAAAATTAAAAATTTAAAATTAGCATTTGGTTTCAAATTTGCAATTTGCAATTTGAAATTTTCAATTTGCTGATGATCCCAATCAATAGCTAAAACTTTTCCTCCACGTTCAAGTATCGCCAACGTATATCCGCCCTCGCCCAATGTCGCGTCAATATATTTTCCGCCGGGTTTGACGTTCAGGTTGTCAAGAACTGCTTGTAAAAGTACTGGATGATGCATATTTTTTCCATTTCCTGGCGTTCCAAATTTCAAAATGATCGCCGACTCCGATAATAACGACTTCTTCGTTTAATCCGGCATATTGCAATAAACCTTTGGGGATGACAAACCGTCCCTGGTCGTCAATTTCCGGATACGTGACCGATGAAAACACAAATCGCCTTTTTTCCAGATTTTCTTGTTCCAATAGCGATACTTGCATCAAGCTGCCGGCCCGGCTTTCCCAATCGTCCTTGTCGAAACCAGCCAGACAGTCATTAAATCCTTTCGTTAAAATAAACATATTGCCTTTTAAAAGTTCTCTGATCTTTTTTGGGAGTAGCAACCGCCCCGGAGACGAAAATGTTTGCTGATATTCACCAAAAAAAACCATATTCTTCCATTTAACACAATTTTTATAGCGCTGTCAATGGCAAAATGCGTTAAAAATCCTTCTTCTTTATTTTTTTTCTCATGCCCCGTATAATGGGAATTATTCATGGATAAATTCATTAACCGGACGAAGGGGTTTCTGTTTGCCCGCCAAAGCAGCATTGTCTCTTCGGCAATGCTTATATCGGTAATGATTATCGCCTCGAGCTTTTTCGGCTTCCTGCGCTACCGGATCCTTGCCAGCTATTTTACCGCCAATGATTTGGATATCTTTTTTGCCTCCTTCAAACTCCCGGACATTATTTACGAAATTCTCATTACCGGCGCGGTCACCGCCACTTTTATTCCGATTTTCATCAAGTATCAAAGCACTAAACAGGAACTAGACGACCATATTTCCGCCATCATCAATTTTATTTCCCTACTTTTGGCCGTCTTTATCGTCATTCTCCTTATCTTCATGGACCGGCTGGTGCCTTTTATCGCTCCCGGCTATACCCACGCCAAAGTGGAAAAAATCATCTATTTTTCCCGGCTACTTCTTCTTGGCCAATTACCGTTCATGGTGCTTGGCAATTTTTTGACCGGCATCGGCCAGGCCAATAAAACTTTCCTTTTGTCAGCCGTCGCCCCCGTCATCTACAATATTTCCATTATTGTCGTCACTGTTCTTTTCGCCTCGTCTTTTTCACTGCTGGCACCGGTCATGGGAGTGATCGCCGGCGCTGCCCTCTTTTTTTTGGTCCAATTACCGCTTCTTTCCGATTCCGGTTATACTTACCGTTTTTTAATCAAAAAAACCGCCGGCCTCATCGATTTTGTCCGGATGGTCATTCCACGCACGTTTACTGTCATCGTCGCCCAGATTGATGCAACAATCGACCTGACGTTGACGACTTTTTTGGGCGGCGGCGCCTACACTTTTTTTTATCTGGCCCAGCATCTGCAGCTTCTGCCTGTCTCCGTCATCGGCATCGCTTTCAGCCAAGCTTCCCTGCCGTATCTATCGGAGATCTATCAGACGAAGCGGATGGAAGAATTCAAAAAAATCGTCGTCAGCTCGATTTTAAATCTCTTTTTCCTGACAATCCCCATCATGTGTTTTTTTGCTTTTGCCCGGACGCCGCTCATCCGCCTTTTTTTCGGCGGCCAGAAATTTGATTGGAACGCCACTGTCACAACAGCCATCACCCTCTCTTATTTTTCCATTGCTTTACCGCTCCACTCCATCTACTATTTCCTTACCCGCTGCTTTTATGCCATCCTGGACAGCCGGACGCCTTTTTATATCAGCGTCATTTCTATTCTGATCAATACCAGTTTCAGTTTACTGTTTGTTTTTGTTTTAAAATTGCCAGTCTGGGCCCTGGCCATTTCCTTTTCGGTAGCCATGATAATTAACTCAACGACGCTATTTGTCATTCTGTCCAGAAGATTGACCGGACTGGATATTAATTTTCTGATCAGGGAAACGGCTAAAATGCTGACGGCCGCTGCCATTTCTTCCGGCGGCGCTTACTATCTGATGAAAATTCTGGACACACTTGTATTCGATACCTCGCGGACAATAAATATTTTCTTTCTGCTAATAATTGTCCTGACCGTCTACTCTTGCACTTACCTTTTATTATCCTGGATTCTGGAAATAAAAGAAATTTATCTCATCAGCCAATTGCTGATTAAAGCGCGCCACTATCAAAAAAGAATTGTCGAAATTTATACCAGCTATGAATGAAGATAATCGGGAAAAAATCCTGGCGATAAAAGCCATTCAAAAAAAACTGCTCGGTAAACGCCTTAGTTATCGCGAAGTTTATGCGATTATGGATGAAATTGCCCATGAGCACCTAAGCGAAGTCCTGACAACATACTTTGTCGCCTCGTCTTTTAAGGAAGGTTATTCGCCGGAAGAACTATATCAGTTCACCAAAGCGATGGTGGAAACCGGCAACCGCTTGAACTTTAAAGGCGTAATCGCCGATAAACATTCGACCGGCGGGGTGGCTGGTACCCGGACGACAATGATTATTGTCCCGATTATCGCTGCCGCCGGTTTTAAGATTCCGAAAATTTCCTCCCGGGCGATTACAACCCCGGCCGGCACCGCCGACGTTATGGAAGTATTGGCCAAAGTCAACTTCACTCCCCGTCAAATTGAAAATATCGTCAACGAAACCGGCGGCTGCGTCGCTTGGAACGGTCATTTGGGAATAGCACCGGCCGATGATATCATTATCAAAGTCGAGGAACCATTGTCTTTCGAATCTTTTGATAAAATCATTATTTCCATTATGGCCAAAAAGGTGGCGGCGTCGACCAATCATCTGGTTCTCGATATTCCCGTTGGTAAAACAATGAAGATCCGCCATTTTGCCGATGCCGAGAAAGTGGCCGACAAGTTCCGGATGCTTGGCCAAAAATTCAACATGCGCGTCGTGGCCGACGTCAACGAGACATTGGAGCCGGCTGGCCGTGGCGTCGGTCCGACATTGGAAGCCCGCGATGTCCTTTATGTCTTGGAGCAAAAAAAAGATCGGCCGCTCAAATTGGAAGCCAAAGCCCTGCGCCTGGCCGGCAAACTTTTGGACATTTGTTATAAAGACGCCAAAATGGTCAAAAGCGGCGAGGAGGAAACCAAAAAAATCCTTAGTAACGGCAGCGCCCTAAAAAAATTTCGGGAAATTCTCCACTGGCAAAAAGGTAACGATCAGATTTCATCAGACAAAATCCGTATCACATCGGTTCACGCCGAAGTTTGTTCCATGCGATCTGGTAAAATTAAAGATATAAACAATTACAACCTCAATTCCATTGCCAAAATCTTGGGCGCTCCGGCCGATAAACAGGGCGGCATTTATTTACTTAAAAAATTGGATGAAACAGTCGATAAACGGGAACCGCTGATGATTCTTTATTCCAGTGACCCATACCGATTGAAGGAAGCCGAATTGTCGCTTAAAAATTTGCCGATTTACGATATCGAATCATGAAAAAATCGACTTTTTTAACATTGCTTTTCATCGTTATTGCTGTTGGTGTCTTTTTATATTATAAAGAAGGCACCTTGCCAGTCGATAAAATCGACAAAAGCAGCAAAATTTTCATCGTTAAATCCGGCGAACCGCTAAGCACGATTGCCAAAAACTTATCCAACCATGGCCTTATCCGCAATAAGATTATTTTTTATTTAGTTACCAAACAGCTAGGAATCGATAAAGATATTCAGGCCGGCGACTTCCGCCTTTCCCCGTCAATGGATGTATATCAGATTGCCAAAGCGCTGACTCACGGCACCAAAGACGTTTGGGTAACCCTGATCGAAGGCACCCGCAAGGAAGAAATGGCCCAGATCATTGCTCAAAATATGGATATTCCGGAAACGGAATTTATCAAGGAAGCAACCGAAGGTTATCTGTTTCCGGACACTTATCTGTTGCCCCGCGATGCAACAGTGGGCGCCATCATCAAAATTCTTAAAAACAATTTTGACCAAAAGTTCTCCAGCAAATTAAAACAGAAAGCCGCCGCTCTCGGTTTAAGTCCGCGGGAGGTCATTATCCTTGCCTCCTTGGTGGAAAAAGAAGCGCGCGCCAGCCAGGACCGGCCGGAAGTGGCCGGCATTTTACTGAAACGGCTGAGGGCCGGCTGGCCGCTTCAGATTGATGCAACTGTACAGTACGCGCTCGGATATCAGCCGAATGAAAAAACCTGGTGGAAAAAGGATTTGACGACTGATGACTTAAAAATCGATTCGCCGTATAATACTTACATAAATGATGGCTTGCCGCCTGGCCCGATCTGCAATCCCGGTTTGTCTTCCATTGACGCCGTCGTCAACGCCGATGTCAATACGCCTTACTGGTATTATATTTCCGACAAATCAGGCCGGATGCATTATGCGGTGACGCTGGAAGAACAAAATGCCAATAGTAAAAAATATCTCCAGTGATATTCCAATCATATGAAAATAAAATCCGTATCGGCAATGGAAATTTTGGACAGTCGCGGTACGCCAACAATTGAATGTGTTACCACTTTGTCTGACGATTCAACCGGTTGGGCGGCCGTGCCTTCAGGTGCGTCAACCGGCAAATACGAGGCGGTGGAATTACGCGACAACGATCCAAAACGGTATGACGGCAAGGGAGTATTAAAAGCGGTCAAAAATATCAATGAAACTATTGCCAAGATCGTCGTTGGCATGGATGCCGAAAATCAAGAAGCGCTGGATAAAATAATGATTGAACTGGACGGGACTGAAAATAAAACGAATTTGGGCGCCAATGCCATCCTTTCAGTTTCACTAAGCGCTGCCCGGGCCCAGGCCGTATCGGAAAAGAAACCGCTCTACCAATATCTTTCTCGATTCAATCCGGACCATAAAGATATATTTACCATGCCGATTCCGGAAATGAATGTCATGAATGGCGGCAAACATGCCAACTGGGCAACCGATATTCAGGAATACATGCTGTTTCCGATTGGTGCCCCATCTATAGTCGAAGCGGTCCGCCTGAACGTAGAAGCCTACATGCAATTGAAAAAGATTATAAAGAAAAAAGGCTATTCAACCACGGTTGGCGATGAAGGCGGTTTTGCACCATCGGTCAAATCGAATGAGGAACCGTTCGAACTTCTTATGCAGGCAATCACTGCTGCCGGTTATAATCCCGGAATTGATATCGCGATCGGCATTGACGCCGCCGCTTCAGAATTTTACAAGGGCGACCAATATTTTTTAACCAAAGAAAATAAACGTTTTACCGACAATCAATTACTAGAATTTTATGGATCTTTAAAAAATCAGTATCCCATTGTTTCGATGGAGGATATTTTTGACCAAGATCATTGGAGTGCTTTCCAAGCGGCAACGAAAACATTCGGCACTGATACCCAAATAGTCGGTGACGATGTGTATGTAACTAATATAAAACGGCTGCAAAAGGGAATCGCTGAAAAAACCACCAACTCAATATTGATCAAGCTAAACCAGATCGGGACGTTAACGGAGACGATCGCCGCCATTCTGATGGCGCGTAAAAACCAGATGACCGCCGTCGTTTCCCATCGCAGTGGCGAAACCGAGGATCCGTTCATCGCCGATTTCGTCGTCGCCATGAGTACCGGACAGATAAAAACTGGCGCACCAGCCAGAAGTGAAAGAACCGCCAAGTATAATCGGCTGATGCAAATTGAAAAAGAGCTGGGAGAGAAAGCAACTTATGCTAAATGGCCATTTATACTTCATTAAAAACCATCATGAAACAGGTCGTATTAATTATCTGTGACGGTTGGGGTTATCGCCGGGAGAAAAAATATAATGCCATTGCTCAAGCTAATAAGCTCAATTTCGACCGTTTATGGCACCATTATCCCCATACCCTGCTTGCCGCAAGCGGCGAGGCGGTCGGCTTGCCCGCCGGCCAGATCGGCACGTCCGAAGCCAATCATCTTATCCTCGGTTCCGGCCGGATAGTGTACCAGAATCTCCTTAAAATCAACCACGCCATTAAAAATAAAACTTTTTTTGAAAACAAGGCGATAAAGGAAGCTTTTAATCATGTAAAAAAATTCCAAAGCACTCTCCATATCAAAGGTATGGTTAGCCCGGGCGGCGTCCACGGCCATATCGAACATGTCAAAGCGATTATCGTCGGCGCCAAGCAGGCCGGCGTCAAAAATGTCATGCTTCACCTGTTTACCGACGGACGCGACGTACCACCATTGAGTGCAATCGGTTATTTACAGGATTTGGAATCGTTTCTGAAAGCGATTGGTATCGGCCGGATTGCCACGATCGGTGGCCGTTACTGGGGAATGGACCGGGACAATAATCTGGACCGGATCGAAAAACATTTCAAAGTAATAGTCATTGGCGAAGGACCGCGTTTCAAGGATCCGATCGAAGTAATCAAACAATCGTACCGAAAGAAAATCACCGATGAATTTATCGAACCGTCAATCATAGAATCTGAGTGGGGAGAAATCGGCTGTGTCCGGCCGAATGATGCCGTTATTTTTGCCAATTTCCGCAGCGACCGGGCAAAACAGTTGGCCAGGCGTTTCCTAAAAGAAAATATCCACAATCTTCATTACACCACCATGACCAAGTACGCGTCCGATATCGACGTCCGGGTCGCTTTTCCGCCGGAAGGAATCAAAAACACATTATCCAATGTCGTTGGCCATCACGGTATGAAACAGCTGCGGGTGACAGAAACGGAAAAATTCACCCACCTCACTTTTTATTTCAATGCCCAGAAATACGAACCTGATCCGGGCGAAGAGCGCATTATGATCCCGTCGAATAAAGACGTTAAAACTCACGACCAGAAACCGGAAATGAAAGCGATCGAAATCGCCGGGAAAGTTGTTGATGCGATAAATAATCAATCTCATGATTTAATCGTTACCAATCTTGTTAACGCCGATATGGTGGGTCATACCGGCAATTTTGGTGCCATTGTCGCGGGAGTGGAAACGGTTGACCGCGCCATCGGTATGATTATTGATGCCGCCAGAAAACAAAAAACAACGGTGATTATAACCGCCGACCACGGCAATGCCGAGGAAACTTTCGACGAAACAATCAATCAGCCGGTTACTGCCCATACCTTAAACCCGGTTCCGTTCATTTTGTTTACCGAAGAAATTAAGGAACTGAATAAAAAGAAGGGGCGATTGTCCGATGTCGCGCCGACGATCTTGAAACTACTCGGTCTACCGATTCCCAAGGAGATGACAGGAACACCCTTAATATAGCCGAAATAATTCAACTAGTTGGAGCATCTTCTTGTGCCGTCGGCCTTTTAATTACTCCTCTTGGTTTTGATCCTTCGGCCGGTCCGACATAACCAGACACCTCCAGTTGATCCAATATTCTGGCGGCGCGGGCGTAGCCAACCGACAGACGACGTTGCAGTAATGATGCCGATGCTTTATCATGCTGCATGATGATTCCCACCGCCTGATCAAATAGGGGATCATTTTCCCCTCCATTAATGGGGATTGTCCCGCCGCGACCGGTAACTGTTACTTCCTGGGTCGTCACTTCCTCGGTATAGTGGACGACCGGTGTTTGAGTTTTCAAAAATTTCACCAGGTTAGCCGTTTCCTTTTCCGTCAAAAACGGACCCTGAATACGCATCGGTTTGGCTTTATCGGGCGGCAAAAACAGCATATCACCGCGACCGAGCAGTTTTTCCGCGCCCGGCATGTCGATAATCACCCGGGAATCGATCATTGATGAAACGTTGAAAGCGACGCGGGTCGGAATATTGGCTTTCATCAAACCGGTAATGACGTCGACCGACGGCCGCTGCGTCGCCAAAATGAGATGAATGCCGGTCGCCCGCGCCATCTGGGCGATCCGCGTAATCAGTTCTTCGGCATCGCCCGGGGCAAACATCATTAAGTCGGCCAATTCGTCAATAACGAATAAGATGTACGGTTTTTTTTCCACCCCTTCGGTGGCATTATAACCTTCAAGGTTGCGGACGCCCACCTGGGCAAACTTCTTGTAGCGCGTTTCCATTTCGCCGACCGTCCATTTCAGGGCGGAAATGATTTTTTCCGATTCAACGATCACTTCGGTCATCAGGTGAGGAATACCGTTGTAAACGGAAAGCTCCACCCGCTTGGGGTCAATGAGAATCATTTGTAACTCCTCCGGTTTGGTACGGAACAAAAAGCTGCAAATCCAGCTGTTGAGCAAAACCGACTTACCCGAACCGGTCGTCCCGGCGATAAGGACGTGGGGCATTTTTTCGATGGTCGCCGCCTGCGGTTGCCCGGAAACATCCAACCCTAAAGGCACCAATAACGGATCGTTGCTGCCGGTGAAAAGCGGCGACCCAAGCATTTTTTTCAGGGTAACGATTTCCGGCCGGCGGTTGGGGATTTCAATACCGACCAAACTGCGGCCCGGGATTGGCGCCTCGATTCTTACCTGGCCGGTGGTCGCGGCCAGTGCCAGAGCTAAATCATTAGCCAATGCCGTAATCCGGGATAATTTTGTCCCCATCGTGATTTGCAAAGCGTATTGGGTGACGGCCGGACCGAAATTGACTTCCGCCACTTTGGCCCGAATACCAAAACTGTCCAAAGTTTTTTCGATCTTACTGGCATTGTCGTTAACATCGCCGCGGTCGGCTTCCTTCTGGGCAATATCGGCCAAAAGCGACATCGGCGGATAGATCCAAGTAGATTTGGCGCTTTGCAGCAATGGCTTCACTACAAAGTCCGATGGCGCTGGCGTTTTCGAAACGGTAGCCGACGCTGCTGCCGGTGTCGTCGGTATAAACGGCAGTTTCGGTTTTTCGTCAACTTTTTTATCGGGAATAAACTGTGTTTCGGCCGTTTTCTCCTTTTTATTTTCCAAAGGGATCATTTTCGGATCCAATCCGCGGAATAAATATGACTTAATAAAAATGAAGCCGGATTTTACCAAGTTTAAAACGAAAAGAATGAATAAATCAATCGACGTGTCCAGAAACAACACCAATCCGATGATGAAAACAACAACTAAAATAATCAATGCACCGATCAGGGAAAAATCTAAACTTAAATTATTCATAATCAGATTACCGTAATCACCTGATTTAAAAACCCCGAGAAGCGCGATGAGTACTAAAATAATTCCGCCGGTAATATTCGGCCTGACGAATTTCAGCTTTTTCGTATTGAAAAAATGGCCGGCAGCGATAATTAAAATAAACGGGGTAAAAATCGCCAGGAAACCAAAACGAGAAACCAGCGCCTCATTGATTTTAGTCAAATATAAACCACCATTATCGGCGGAAAAACCTTTGACGTATGATAGTAGCATTACCAACGCACAGCCAATCAACAGGAAACCGATAATATTAAAAATCGTCCCTTTATTGATTTTAAATTTCAGAAAAGGAATTCTAACCAATGATTTTCTCCGAGCCATATTAAATCATTTTAATGAAGCTGATAAATAAAATCAACGGAACTTAACAACATTTACTGTCAAACCAAAATGAAAATGTCACCCCCTAATTTGTAACGTCAGCTTAAAAATCGTTGCCTCCAGGGATGATCTTTGGGTGGTATCCAGTTACTTTTGTGTTCCGTTAAGATAATCGGCGTTGA
>JAJYLO010000046.1 GCA_021787635.1 bacterium
TAAGAGCGGCACAAACGGAGAATTATGGTTTGAAAAAAGCCTGAAAAACCATAAGAGCGATTACGACAATTTCGGCGTCAATCACATCGCCATCGGCGTCGAAAAAATAGAAGACGTGGATAAAACAGCGGCATATCTTACCAAACAAAAAATCAAACCGCTTTTTGGTACTCCAAAACACCGACCGGAATTTTGCAATATTGTTTCTTATTATTGTCAAGTGATGTTTGAGTCGTCTGACAAACCAAATTAAACCACTGACTCTCTCTCTTTATTATAGAGGCGGCCCAGCATAAAAAGGAGGTCGGACAGCCGGTTGAGGTATTGGGTAATTTCCAGTTTCCAATTTTCAATTTTCATCTCTTCGAAATAGCGGACAACCTCTCTTTCCGCCCGACGACAGACGGTCCGGGCCACATGGAAAAAAACGGCTGTTTCCGACCCTTGCGGTAAAATAAAACGATTTAGTTTGGGTAGCTTAGCGGCGATTTTATCTATTTTGTGTTCAATTTTTTTAACCTTATCGCGCAAGCGGGAAATATCGGTATCGGAACCGGCCAAAACCGCCATAATATAATAAAGATCGGTTTGAATTTCCGTCAGTAATTTCCGGTCGGTGGCGTTGTTGATTTTGGCCATGATTAACCCCAAATAGCTAGATAATTCATCAACCGATCCGTAAGCCTCAATCTGGAGATCGGATTTTAAAACCCGTTTGCTGCCATAAAGTGAGGTCATTCCTCCGTCGCCAGTTTTCGTGTATATAGACATATCAACATTCCGAATACCCGCATCCATAACACTTTTTACATCCTTCTTCATGGACCAATGAGGCTTCGCCGCAGCTTGGACAGATGTCGAAAGAGGTTGACCGTTCGGTTGTCGCCGTCATCAGGGTTGGTTGACTGATTTCCGAAAGCAGTTCTTTTTTCATTTCGCCGTTGCCGTTGGTTTTTTTCATCCCGTTGGCATTGCTGTAATGCATGGTTAATACTTTGGCAATGGCATCGGGTAAACTACGGATTTTGTCTTTACCGAAACCGGCCGTTCGGGCACCGCCAATTCCGGCAAGTTGGGATACAATCTCCTGGACCCGTTCGGCGACCGGTAAATGGGAAGAAAAACGCAGGGCGAGCGAAACCATTCTGCCCAGTCCTTCAGCCATAGCAAAAACATCACTGCCGGCGCGGCCAACGGTAATAAACAGTTCTAATGGCTCCGGCGGATCACCGCCGTTGGTATTGAGAGTAATAAAAGCGGTGCCAACCGGTGTATTCATCCGGTAAGTGGCACCATGGACGACCATCGGTCGAGGCTTGATTTTGTAATTAGGCAATTTTGGCGCTTCTTCCCTACTGGTCGAAGCTTTGGCGGAGGCGGATCGCTCCAACACTCCTGGGCGCGATCCTTCCCGCATGTAGGCAATTCCTTTTAAGCCAAGTTTATAAGCTAAGGTGTAAAGTTTTTTAACATCCTCGACTGTATGGCTTTTGGGCGCATTGACGGTTTTAGAAATAGAAGCGTCGACATATTTTTGAATGGTGGCCTGGACTTGGATATGGTCTTCCGGCGATAAATCGTTGGCGGACACAAACCACACTGGTTTTTTCAAGCTGCCGTTTTTTACTTCCTTCTCATGTTTTAAATACCATTGATCATATAGCGGATGACGAATTGTGTGCTCGCCCAACCGGTCGCGGCGGATAAATTCAAATTCATAAACCGGCTCAATTCCTGATGTCGTCCCAGACATCAAAGATGTTGATCCGGTCGGCGCCTGCATGAGCATTAGGGAATTGCGGACACCGTATTTTTTAATATCATCCTGAATATCTTTAGGGAGTTCTTGAATAAATTTGCTCTTCGGGTAATATTTGGCGTCGAATTTGGGAAAAGCGCCTTTTTCCCGGGCGGTTTCCACTCCGGTGCGGTATGCTTCGTCACGGATCAATTTGTAGACTTTATCGATAAATTTCAATGATTCAGCCGACCCATAGCGCAGGTGAAGTTTGATCAGTGTATCACCCAAACCCATTGTTCCCAAACCGATCCGGCGTTCGCCTTCCAGCTGGGTTTTACGGATGTCGCCAAAAACATACGGGTCCATATCAACGACATTATCTTGAAAGTGGGTAGCAGTGCGAACGACTTTTTTTAAGAGGTTAAAATCAAACGTACCTTTTTTATCAATATTTTTTCCTTTAACAAAAGCTGACAGGTTAATCGACCCCAAGTTACAAACACCCCATGGCGGTAAACCTTCTTCACCACATGGATTAACGCAATTGATGCGGTTCCAATAATAATTATTGTGCCATTTATTGTACCGTTCCATGAAAACAACACCCGGTTCGGCGCTTTTCCAAGCCGCTTCCGCAATCAGGCCCCAAATTTTCCGAGCTTTGACTATTTTGCGGACGACGACCTTTTTTCCTAAACTTTTCCATACTTCGATATCACCGTTCCACTTCATATCGTATTCGGAGTCGGTTGTGTCAGGAAAAATGAGTGACCAGTCAGCGTCTTTTTCCACTGCTTCCATGAATGAGTCGGAAATGCAAAGCGATAGGTTGGCGCCGTTAATTCGCGACAGGTCCTGCTTGACAGTGATGAATTCTTCAATATCTGGATGCCAGTCCCACAACATAAGCATAAGAGCGCCCCGTCTGGTTCCCCCCTGTTGAATAATATCCTTGGTGGCGACGGAAAAAAGTTCGGCCCAGTTGCAGGGGCCGGAAGAAAAGCCATTAACTTTTTTGACGCGGGAGCCGCGAGGCCTAAGAGAGGATAAATTGATTCCCACTCCCCCGCCCCGGGCCATGATTTCTACCATATTTTTTAAAGTATCCAAAATGCCATCACGAGAATCTTTGGGCGAAGGAATAACAAAACAATTATAGAAGGTAACCGAATAACCGGTGCCGGCGCCGGCCAAAATCCGGCCTCCGGGCACATATTTGAAATCTTTCAGGGCATTTAAAAATTCTTTTTCCCAAACCTTTTGTTTGGGCTTTTTTTCGACCGAAGCCACCGCCTTCGCGATCCGACGCCACATTTCTCCGGGAGTTTTTTCCACCGGATTGCCGACCTTATCTTTTAACGAATAGCGATCGAGGAATACTTTTTCGGAGATGCCGGTCAGTTTCATATTATGACTATAAATTTTATAATAATTTTTTCAGTTCTTTTTCGAAATCTTCCAAATCAACAAATCGTCGGAATACGCTGGCAAAACGAATATAGGCAATTTTATCAATTTTTTTCAGATATTTCGCCACCAAATTACCGATGACACTACTTTCAACTTCGGTATTATCTCGCTGTTTCAAATCACCTTCAATACTGGTGATTATTTTTTCGATTTGGTCGGCAGTTACGCCAGTTTTTTCGCACGCTTTCAAAACACCTTCACGCAATTTTTCTCGGCTGAACCGTTCGCGACGGCCATTCCGCTTTATGACGAGAATCGGTAATTCCTCAACCCGTTCATACGTCGTAAACCGTTTTTTGCATTTCGGGCATTGGCGCCGGCGCCTGATGACGTTGCCGTCTTCTGACAGCCGGGTTTCGATGACTTCCGTATCCGTATACTTGCAAAAAGGGCAAAACATAATTTATATCTTGTGTCCTTATAAACTGTATACCGCTACTCCTGGGTTTGCAAGAGGTCAAAATATTATCAAAATAGATCAGTGCTTTTTTTAGCTTCAGGCCCTGTGAATTTATTACTGGGTATTTACTTCCTCTTAAAATAATTTAATTTATTTGAACGGAATATACTCGTTATAATTATTATTAATGTCATAATTCATATGTTTTTTGCCGATGTTCTTTTTCCGAAAATGTGCCTTGGTTGTGGTTATTTAGGAGTATATATTTGCCCCAAATGTTTGAAAAAATTGAAACCGGTAGAAAAAGACATCTGTCCGCACTGTGAGCGACCCAGTTTTTTCGGACTTACCCACCCCGCTTGCCAAAAAACCGGCCGCCTCGATGGGTTGGTGAGCATTTTTTATTATGATGATTTTTTGAAAAAAATCATCAAAAGCATCAAGTACCGATTGGCGACCGAGGTCTGGCATGATTTCTGTCGGATTATAGAGCCGGAAAGTCTCTATAAAATTTCCCGTTACCGGGCACTGTCGATGAAATTTTTTTTGCAACCGGTTCCCCTCCACTCACACCGTTTACGGGAAAGAGGTTTCAATCAGGCCCAATTGATCGCCCGGTTTTTTCATAGCTATACCAACTATCCCCTGTCGGATTTTTTAAAAAGAACAAAAGTGACAACCGCCCAGGCCCAATTGAAAACCGGCCAAAAACGCTATCACAACATAAGCGGTGTGTTTGCCGTAACGACGCCGGTTCGTGGTAAAAAAATAATTCTAATCGATGATGTAGCGACGACCGGCGCTACTTTAAAGGAAGCGGCCCGTGTATTAAAACGGGCAGGGGCGAAATCGGTTTATGCTCTTGTTATGGCAAAGGGGTGATATAATAAGATAAACATGTCAACTACTCGGATCGAAATTTCCTGGCGAACGATTGTTTTTACCATTTTGTTTATCCTGTTTTTGCAGTTTCTCTTATTAGTAAAAGACTTAATATTTTCACTATTTATTGCTTTTATCATTGTTTCTGCTCTCCGGCCGGTCGTTGATTTTTTGGTGAATAAACATTTTTCCCGGATTCTGGCGACAGTAATTGTTTACCTGGTTTTTCTATCGGCAATTATCGGTATTCTTATTTTAATCATTCCCCCTCTCCTGACCGAAAGCGCCAATCTTTTCAAAAGTTTACCGGCCATTATTCAAATGACCATACCGAAATTACCACCTTATATCAGTCTTAATTCCCTGACTCAGTATTTACCGAATGTCACCACCCAAGTGGTCGATGTCCTACAGAGAATTTTTTCCAATGCTGTTTTTTTGCTAACAACACTAGTTTTTAGTTTCTATTTATTGCTGGAAGAAAATGTGGTGGCTAAAATCAGCAAAAAACTACTTGATGAAAAAGCCGCCCACAGGATTATTGTTATTTTTGACCGGGCGGAGAAACGGATGAATGCTTGGTTTTGGGGTCAAGCCGCACTCATGCTAACAATCGGTATAATGTCATTTATCGGTCTGACCGCTATTAATATGCGCTATGCCCTGCCATTAGCTGTCCTGGCCGGTTTACTGGAAGTGGTTCCCAATATCGGCCCGATTTTGTCGCTGATTCCCGCTTTTTTAATCGGTATTTCCCAATCGTTTGTTTTGGGATTATCGATGATTGCTTTATATTTTATTATCCAGCTTTTAGAAAACCATATCGTTGTTCCGTTGGTAATGCGGAAAGCCGTTGGTCTTAGTCCGTTAATTACCCTAATTGCCTTAATTGTCGGCGGCAAGCTGGCCGGCGTTATAGGTGTTCTTTTATCTGTTCCCACTACTCTTTTTGTCGGAACGATATTGATTGAAATTCTACAGGTAAGAAAAAACCTATCTGCCGACAGGCCGGTACGGTAAATCTGCGTTAATTCTGCGGGAATTGCTATTATATAATATACATTATATATATGAAAATCGCTGTTTTGGGAGGCGGGTTTACCGGATTGACCGCTGCTTATCATCTTCAGAAAAAAGGCCACCAAGTTACCATTTTTGAGAAGGAAACGGTTCTTGGCGGGCTGGCGGTTGGTTTTAAGGCGGATGGATGGGAATGGTTTATCGAACGGGCCGTCCATCATTTGTTATCCAGCGAAGACGATATTTTGGGGTTGGCCAACGAAACCGGTTTTAAAAAAATAATCTTCCGCGAACCGGAAACTGCTTCGTTTTACGAAATCGTACCTGATAATTACCGCATATTTCCCGTAGATACTCCGCAAGATTTTTTACGCTTACCTGTATTAAGTTGGCCAGCCAAATTCCGAGCAGGGGCAACACTAGCATTTTTAAAACTGTCACCGTTTCTTTCTATCTACGAAAAACAAACCGCCCGAGAATTTTTGACGAAAACAATGGGGGAAGAGGGGTGGAATATCTTGTGGCAACAGCTTTTTCGGAAAAAGTTCGGTAAATATGCGGAAAATATTTTAGCGTCTTTTATCTGGGCACGGATCAAGAAACGGTCAAAAAAATTAGGCTACATTGAAGGCGGGTTCCAAACATATATCAATCATCTGGAAAATAAAAACCTATCATTAGGAACAGTTGTTAAAAAGGGGGCAGCGATTAAGCAAATAGTCAAAGGGTCAAAATTCACCATTCGCAGTTCAAGCAGTATAGAAACATTTGATGTTGTTATATCCACCTTGCCAACGCCGGTAATTGTCAAAATCAGCATGGAGATATTGCCGGACAACTATCGAAAACAATTAAGCCGAATCCAATTTCTCCATGCGGTTTCCTTGCTGCTGGAAACGGACAAACCAGTGCTGGGAAAAACGTACTGGTTAAATGTAGTGGTCAAAAACATTCCTATAATGGGCGTTTTTCAACACACCAATTTTATGGATAAAAAGCATTATGGAAACCGCCACTTGTGTTATGTTGGTTGGTATGTTGACAACGATAGCCCGTTGTTGAAAATGGATAAAGAAGAAATAATAAAATTCGTTGAGCCTCATCTGCAAAAAATTTCATCCCGCCCATTGCGGGATCAAATTTCAAATTCTTTTT
>JAJYLO010000047.1 GCA_021787635.1 bacterium
GCGATCGAGGGTACATTGAACAATACTCCCCGAAAATGTTTAAGGTTCAAAACACCCTATGAAAAAATGGATGAAGAATTACAGAAAGAAACGGTATACTAGTGGTGCACTTCTACTGCGAATGTACCACTAGTTCCCAACGTTATATTTAACGTCTGCATCTTACCGTTTCTCCAAAGTTCAACTGTAATTTTGTCGCCAATTTTTTTGCCGGTAATAAGCTGGGAAATATCATGGGAGGCGTCGACCGGCTGGCCGTCGATTTTAGTAATAATATCATGGATCTGGATGCCGGCTTTGGCGGCGGGCGAGCCGCCGACAACACTTTCGACATACGCTCCTTGGGGAATGTTGTTATTAGCAGCAATTCCCGGCGTAATAATCGAATAGCGGATGCCAACAAACGGCTGATTGAACTGCCCGGTGGAGTTGAAACGGTTAAGAACGGTTTTGACGACATTGACAGGAATGGCAAAGCCGATATTTTCTCCAGAAACGTCAAGGGCGGTGTTGACGCCGATCACCTGACTGTTAGCGTTAATAAGCGGGCCGCCGCTATTTCCCGGATTGATGGCGGCATCGGTTTGAATAATATTGTTGAGCTGCTCCACTTCTCCCTGGAAAGGCGTACCGGCTTGGATGCCGCGGCCGAGGCCGGAAATGATACCATGGGTGACAGTGTTACGGAATTCGCCCAGCGGCGTGCCGATAGCGACAACCGTTTGCCCCAGTACCAGATTGGACGAATCGCCTAAAGGTAATGGAGTTAGATTGCTACCGTTTATTTTTAGGACGGCGATATCGTTTAACGGATCGCGGTAAATTTTGGTAACGGCATATTTTTGACCGTTACTGGTGATTACTTCATAAGCAACAGTTGAATCGGCGACGACATGCTTGTTAGTGATAATCATACCATCAGGTGAAACAATAAAGCCGGAGGCGATATTTTGCTCGACTGTTTGCGATTGGCTTGGCCGGATTTGGAAAAAACTGAACGGATTGAACGGGTTGACTTGAGGCGGACTGGGCGCCGTCGTTGTTTTGACACCGATTGTCACGACGCCGGGCAAAGTTTTTTTGACGACATCAACGATGACAGAATCTTCCGGCGCCACTTGGATAGTCGACGGCCGGGTTTGGTTTGTCCCCTGATTGACGGGAATGGCCGGTGCCGGAAATAAATTTCCCCAGTTGAGCAAAATAGCATCGTTGGCAAAAAAGATGGCGATAATAAGAAGGGTAATTAAAATAGCTGTTTTTCTCCGGATGGTAATCATACTATTATTATCGATTGATGGAATGTTAGTTGTGTAAGGGTTGGGTAGAGATAAAGTAAGAAGTTTAGAACATGAATTTTTCATCGGCGCGGCTGTAAGCGAAGAGTTCTTCCGGTTTAAACCAGAGATTGACTTCTTTCTCGCCGTCTTCAACCGTATCGGAGGCATGAATGATATTGCGAAGCGGCCGACTCTGTTCGTTGGCCAGATCGATCGTATCGTGGGAAAAGTCGCCGCGAATAGTACCCGGTGCCGCCAGAAGGGGAATGGTATTACCGGACAGTTTGCGGACAATTTCAATCACATCGTAGCTTTCGACGACCGCAAAAAATAGCGGTGATTCCTGCATGTAATTAACCAGCCAGCTTTTGACGGTTTTGCCGATCATCACCGGATCGTCGGTGTTGAATACTTTTTTCGCATCCAGGCTTTTTTTGGCATAATTTGTTAACGTCCGTTCACCGACCTTTTTGAACCAGGCATCGGTTTCCGGGTAGTGAGCAGTAATTTGTTCTCTGGTCGCCCACATGAATTTCAGGCCGATGATTGTCAGCCCTACCTGCTCGAAGCGGGAAATAATTTTACCGATCAGGCCGCGTTGGACACCGTCCGGTTTAATGATTAGCAATGCTCTTTGTTTTTGCATGTTATTTAAGGTACAACTGGTCTACTTCTCTTTCATAACTTTTAAACTTCGTTGTCCCGAACCAATATTTTATTTCCCGTTCGGCTTCATCATTTGTTCCGGAAGCATGGACAAATGTTTTAACCACCCGATCCAAACTAGAAGAGAGAGTCGAGGAATCAAAAGAATAACGGGCGTGCAAAGTACCCGTTTCCGCCAAAAGGGGAATGGTGTGGCCGCGCAATTTCCGGGCAATCGCTACTGCATCGGGACCTTCCCAGACCGTGACGACGATTGGCCCCTCCTGCCAATATTTAATTAAACGGTCATATACAAATTGCCCCAATTGGCTGGAGTTGTCAGTTCCGAGTATTTTTTTTACGTCAGAGCCGGATTGTTTAAAACTGGCCAGCGTTTTTTCGCCCATTTCCCTGATCCAAACGGTTGTGCCGGGGTAATGGTTTTTGATGACCTGGGTATCGGGCCGAACCATTTTGGCGGCCATGAGTTTCAGGCCGGCGGTTTCAAAGGTTTCAATGACTGCGCCGATCAGGCTGCGCTTGACAGCATCAGGTTTTATGATTATGAGTGTTCTTTCCATAATTTATCAATGATATCTTGCGTAACTTTTTCCTTCGGTTGTTCTCCATTAATTCTAACCCATCTGGTCCATACTTGTCTACTGATTAAATCCTGATATTTGTCGTATGTCCGTTTGATAAATTCAATATCTTTTTCCCGGAAGTTTTTTTCCTTGTCTTCGCCGGATTTCCACTTGATTGCCGTTTCTGGCTTTACGTCAAGAAAAAAAACCACGTCCGGCCGAATAATACCAAAAGTATCGGCGTATTGCAAAGCAGATTTTTCCTCGATGCCTTCGAGAGTTTGGTAACAAAGGGTAGTGGTAAAATAACGGTCGGCAACAACAACGCCTTTTCCCATCTGTGTCCGGATTTCCGGGGCGTCAAAAATAAACTGGAGCGTGTATAGAAGAAACTGTTCATGGGCAGCCAGTTTTTGGTTTTGATAGAGAAAATCACGGATCATTTTACCGACCGGGGTGTCGTAATGGGGGAATTTGATTAATTTACCATGACGTTTTTCGGCGACCGCCCGCGATTGGGTTTCGCACCCGGCGCCATCGATGCCTTCAATGACGATGAACATTTTAGATTGATTGTTATAGTTATAACGGTTATAACTATTATAACAGTTATATTTCACTATGATCGGTGGTTATAAAAATTTATCGTTCTTTAAACAATCGGAGATAATCCACGATTTTACGGTCGAATTTACCGCTCGGTATATTGATTATTACTCCCGCACCCGTGATCAAATGGATCAGTCGGCGCGATCAGGAAAACAAAATATTGCCGAAGGCTACCTTCGGACCTTTTAGGAGTGGCTCGTGGCTCACCGGAAGAGCTTCTTAATGATTATCTTGACTATCTCCGACAGCATCATTTAAAGCTTTGGCTAAAAGATTCGCCAGAAGCCAGAAAAATCAGAGCGCTAGTCTACAATCCATATAACTGCTATAATTGTTATGTTCGTCCTTGCCCTCGTAATTCAACGGATAGAATCGACGCGTCCTAAGCGTCAAATGGTGGTCCGACTCCGCCCGAGGGCACCATTTTTATGCCTACCCCGATTCACCATATTAAAAAAGCGCTGTCAACGCCTGATTATTTAAAAATCCTCACATTACGTACGGTCGGTAATTTTTTGATTTTATCCTCGCTTTTTATGATTGGGAAAACTTTTTATCAACCGGTACGGGAGGAAATCCGCTATTTTGTCGACCAGCAGGTTCACAAAAAATACGTTATTGTCAGTTCACTTAACGTCCCGACGCCGACACCGGCGCCGCCAAAAGGCTTGCTGGCCGAAGCATTCCATATTTCGTCGATAGAAGTACTCGCGCCTGTCGATCCGAATTTCGACATTATTATTCCGAAAATCGGCGCCAATTCCCGGATCATTCCCGATGTTGATCCGAGCAATGAATCGGTCTATCTGCCTGATCTGCAAAAAGGGGTTGCTCAAGCGGCCGGGACAGCATATCCGGGCCAAGGCGGTCACATTTATCTCTTTGCCCACTCAACCGATTATTTCTGGAATGTTGGCACCTATAATGCCGTTTTTTACCTGTTGTACAAACTGCAGGTGGGCGACGAAGTTGATTTATTTTACAAAGGCCAGCGTTATGTATATAGGGTTATCGGCCGGGAAATCGTTGATCCGGATGCCGTCCAATACCTGACGCGCAAAACCAACCGGGAATTTTTGACACTGCAGACCTGCTGGCCGCCGGGGACGACGCTTAAACGTTTGCTGGTCTTCGCGACGCGAGTGGCAGAGTAATATAGTTAAACGGTGATCGTAACCGCTTAATGAATTCCTACCGCATACAAATCCGGCAGCTTGTTTTCCTCCGGATTCAGGTTGGTTAGTATTACCAATGTTCCATTCGACGTGACCGTAAAGAAAGATTTTTCGAACGGCCCGGAATAGACAGTTTGCTCATTGGTATCGTCATAATCGACAATCGATATTTTCTTGCCGTCGAAGAAGATAAGGTGGCGGGAATCGGGGTACCACATGATGGAGTAGGAAGTTGGGAGCAGGGGGGAGAGGGTAGGAGAAGAGGAGTTAGGAGAAGAAACAGGAATATTGATTTCATAATTTTTGTCTTCTTTCATATCGTAAACGTATAAATGGCTTTTTTTCAACGTTCGTTCTTCTTTAGTTTGATTGGTGGCAATTAAAGGCGGATTAATAATTGGCGGTAGAGTAACCGGTTGGGTTGCCTCATAAAGGATTTTTGTTTCGCTTGGGGAAAAACTGATAATATGGAATGAGTCGGAAGCGATCTTGACAATATTGGTAGGAAATGTTTCGATGATTTTTTGGTTATCTGCCTGTTTTTGTTTATCCCAGGCGGTCAGTAATGTTTGTTCGGAGGCAGTGACGTCAAACAAATTTGTATTTTCTCCACCAAGCGACAGTAGATAAGTAACTGTTTTTGTCGACGACTGACCAAATTCCAAAATGACTTGCTGATAATCGGGAGAAAAATAAACCGCTTTTGGGATAAAATCAACATCCGGAGGGAGATTTTTTTTAAGGAGGATCAATTTTAACGGTGTCATGAAAGATAATGGTTTGACGCTGGCGTCAAAAAGATAAATGCCGTCTTTGGTTTCATCGCCACCTTGCGTAAAAAGCAGTATTTGATCGGTTTGATCAAGGGGTACGGCTTTAACGATGCCTAAATTGGTGAGCGGGGAAAGGGAGGGGTTAAGGGGCAGCAAAAGGGCATCAATCGTTAGTACCAATTCGCCTTTCAAAGACACTTGCTTGGTCCAGTCGGTATAGCCTTCTTTTTTGACCTCAACTTGATAGTTACCGGGCGGTAAAGTCAGGTTGGTGTCGGTTGCGCCCTGAAGTTCGTTATTGATATAAATTTTGGCCGCTTTGGGAGAAGAACTAATTGCTAAGATACCGGTTGGCGTCAGCGATTTTTTTTGCATGTCCAGCCGGTAACCACGGG
This sequence comes from bacterium, assembly GCA_021787635.1. Classification (GTDB taxonomy): domain Bacteria; phylum Patescibacteriota; class Microgenomatia; order UBA1406; family GWC2-37-13; genus JAJYIQ01. The sequence continues at coordinate 5,462 of JAJYLO010000047.1, forward strand.
CAAAGGCAATGCTAATAACCAGAATCGTCAGAAAAGCGGTGACAACGAGTAAACGTTGGATTATGTTCATAGCTTAGAACAAATTATACTATAATTAAATAATGTTCTTCCGTAAAAAGATCGGTATTGATTTAGGTACAGCCAATACTTTGGTTTATGTCGCCGGCGAAGGAATTGTTTTAAATGAGCCAACAGTGGTCGCTTATTCGCTGGAAGACCTGCCCGGCCGGTTCACCTCGTTACGAAGCGGGCATATAGGTAAGCGTGTCCTGGCGGTCGGCGACGATGCCCGCGAGATGCTGGGGCGAACGCCCGGTTCGATTGTTGTTTCCCGGCCGATGAAAGAGGGTGTGATTGCCGATTATACGACGACGTCAGCGATGATTACTTATTTTTTAAAAAAAGCTTTAAAAGGGAATGCTTTATGGCCGGAAGTAATGATCTCCATTCCTGGCGGCGCCAGCCAGGTGGAAAAACGGGCCGTCGTGGCAGCTTGCAAGCATGCCGGAGCCGCCAACGTTTACCTGATGGAGGAGCCGCTCGCGGCCGCGATCGGCGCCAAAATCCCCATTTCCCAGGCGAGTGGACATATGATCGTCAATTTGGGCGGCGGGACCACCGAGGTAGCCATTATTTCTTTGGGACAGCTGGTTGTCTATAAAACCATTCGTGTTGCCGGGACCAAACTTGACGAAGCGATTATCCAGCATATGAAGAAAAAACATAATATCATCATTGGTGAGCGGACGGCCGAGGATATTAAAATAAAGATCGGAAACGCTTTAATAAGCGACAAGGAAGAAAAAGCCAATAGGTTGCTGGAGGTTAAGGGACGCGACTTCCAAACCGGACTGCCAAAGATTTTTCAAGTGGAGGAAAAAAGTATCAACGAAGCATTGGTTAAACCGCTAAAGGCAATTCTTGAAGGGATTAAGGAAGTTCTGGCCCAAACGCCGCCGGAATTGGCGGCCGACATCGTCGATAAAGGAATCGTTCTTTCCGGGGGGACAGCCATGCTTCATAATATCGATCGCTACATTACCTACTATACCGGCGTCGCTTCATTTGTGGTCGAGGACCCGCTATTTTGTGTTATCCGAGGGGTGGGAATGGCCATTGAGAACCTGGATAG
>JAJYLO010000048.1 GCA_021787635.1 bacterium
CCAATTGCGCCGCTTGATGGATTTAAAATCGTCGGCGGCATTTTGCCTGAAGAAAAAGCCCGCGAGTGGTACCAGCTTGAAAGATATGGAATGATTTTCCTCCTTATTCTTATCTTTGTTCCCGGATTCCTTTATTCCATAATCGGACCGGTCATCAATTTTATTACTAACCTGCTTTTGCCGATAGGAGCGGCCGGTGGAATTATTTAAGGCGTCGGTGTTGGCGTTAGTTTCCGCAAGCACTTGAAATAATCCTGCGTACTGCAGCCTTTGCCCAATTTTGCTTTTATTTTCGTACAATCGGTTTCATTGCAGGTGGCGGCCGTCGGAATATCTAAAGTCTGAATCGGCGTCGGTGAAACCGTGGTCGTCGCCTGGGTTGGAACGGCCGTTGGCGCCAACACTGATTGATCGGCCCCTTTGGTGGTAAACGTCCAGGGCACGCCGCCGTTATCATATTTCTGGTCGCCAATGCGGATCTGAAAATAATAAGTGCTGGCCGGTGATAATAACGTCAAGTCGACCGAATGACTCTTTGTTTTTTGGGGTTCGGGGGCAAAGAAATTGAGAGCAGTCGTCGTCGTCCCGTATTCGATCACTCCTTGAGTTTCCACTCCGGTCGTCCAGCCGATTTTGACCGAGTTCTGAGCCACATCGGTAATGACGACATCGCGCGGCTCATAGTCGGCTGCGCGGGTAAAAACGCTCTGAAAAACATTGAAACCCAAAACTAGCAATAAAATGGCAATGATTGCACCAATGACAATAGAAGCTACCTTAAGAATTTTTGGATTATTCATAATATCAGCCGCGCGGCGTAGCCTAAAAATAATAAAATTGTTCCCGGCACCGCCAGTTTAACGACATTGTCAATAATACCGGTTCGCGGTAAAACTGATGGTGTTGGTGCCGCGGTTGCCGCCGGGCCACCGGCGCCAACAGTGACCGTCGCCTGGCCGTTTTGGCTACACTGCATGACATTGGTCGCGTTAATGTCATCTTTGACGATTTTGGAGGTGGAACAATCAAAAGTTAAAGTCGCCGTCCCATCGGTCAGCCCCTGGAAAGTAATCGTCGCGATTGTCCCGCCGGTTGAGATGGAACTGGCCGGGTTAGAGACATAGCCGGCAATATAGACTGTTCCGGCCGTACTCGTATCGGGGTTGACATTGGGAAAAAGCGTCCCGTTGGCCACCGATTGGACTTTAAGTACATTGGAATCATACAGAATATAGGCGTCAACCGAATTAAGCTGGTCGCTGCCCGGATCGACCATTACCTGTACCTGGAATGTGCCGTTGACGGCAACCGTGTATGAAGTTTTGTCGAATTTTAGTGTCGCCGCGGCAACTTTTCCGAAAACAACCGGGACAATCAAGAAGAATAAAATATACACGAATAATCTAAGTAATATTTTTCTCATTATTTATATTATGAAATATTTTTTATCAAAATACAATGTCATACTGGGGCGAAGCGATAGCATCTCAAGATCCTATCGTCCCGCCTTTGGCGGGACTCCAGGATAACGCCAGTTTTTACTCAACCTTCAACGTCACCGAATTAAGCTGCGGATACAAGGCTTTTGTTTGGGCAGTGACAAGATCAGTTTTTTCATTTCCCTCTGCCGCTTTAAGGGCAATTATCAAATTACCGGCTTTTTTCGGCCGGAAAGTCAGGGTGGCAATCACTTTGCCGGTAAAAACGCTTGGTGTCTTGCTGGATAGTGACTGGAGACCGGTCAATGTTACCCAATTTGCCCGCTGGTATGAGTAAATTTTAAAATCCGGCAAAGCGGATGAAACGCCGACAAAATCGGCAGCGGTCGTATCATAATCAAGCAGCATATCCCAGCCGACGATTCCTTCGTTATGGGAATCGGCCAGCACCTGGATCGTGACCGGGGTCCCAACACGAAACTTGGTGGTACCATCGGGAAGTTGCAACGAAATTGAGTCAACTTGAGGCATGACTGTCGGCACTGGTAATTGATTCTGGACCGTGTTGACCACCTGATTTTCGGCCGGATTTTTTTTCGACAAATATAGCGTCAAACTAGTGCCGACAAAAATGAACAAAAAAACAGCGAGTAAAGTTATGTAGAATTTGTTGTTTTCCATTATTCCTCATCTCCCCTAACTGATAACGCCGCAATGACCAGTGACCAGTCCTGGGTATCGATCTTGCCGTCCAGATTGACATCACCGATCGCCAAAGCCGCCGGATCAGTACTGCCTAAATTATTACGGATAAAAGACGTATCAAGCGCCGTCACCGCTCCATCCTGCCTGCCCGATACCGGCAAATCGCCGGTCAGTTGCAGGATGCCGGAAAAATCAAGACTATTTGTTCCGGCTGCCAAAGTGATTTTGCCGTCACTACAGTGGTATGTCCCCGGCCCGACCGTCGATTCCGTCGGCGTCGCATCGCAAATTTTTTTCTGAATGTGTTTTGGGCCTTTGGTATAAACGATATAACCGGGACCGGGAGTGGCATTGCAACTCACCGTTCCGCTCCAAATACCGTTATCATCGCTGGTAAATGTACCGGTGCCGCAATCGGCCAGCGGCGCCAACCCACCGAGCTTGACGTGAACAGCCATCGAGTTATACTGGTCGGCCGGTTTTTCAAAAATTCCCTGGAACCTAAGCTTAAGATTTAAAGTTATATTGCCCGGCGTACCCGTTGCGCCGGATGAACCAGTCACACCGCCGTTGACCGCTAAAGTCGCTGTCGCTGTCACTGGTATCGTTGCCAAAGAACTGTCGGTATTAATTTTATAAAAACTACTGGATTGATCGGCGCTAACACTGAAGGCCGAGGTCGACTGGGAAGTAAAAGTGATGGTAACAATATCGGTTGCGCTACCAGACGGCAGCGAAGCACCGGTTGCGGTCTGAATTTCACCCTGCAATTTTATTGTCCCGTTTTGATTGATGGTGGACAATGCGCTGTTATCTTGTCCTAAACCGGCCGAAACCACTCCCAATTTATATTGGATATCTTTCACCTGTGCCTTGCTTTTATCAAAATTGACGGTTATGACATAACCCCTTATCATCATGTCGCTTGTCGGCTGGGCTTTAATCGTCGTGACAAAATCATGGCCGGTTCCGGCACTTGACGCGGCCGGATTAAAAATCAGCGTCACCGTATCGCCGGTCGCTCGTGAATTTTGATTTGCATGGTAATACAGGAAAGTGGTCACGGAAACGAGGACAAGAACACCAATCATCAGGAAAGTAATGACTTTAATCAACGGCAATTTCATTATCTTAAAGATAACAATGTGGGAGAAAGAAGTCAAGAAGTTATTATATCAACTTTAACCATCTCATCAGGGTAAAACTGACCAAATAAAATATTATTATTTGGAAAAGATTAAAATATAGAGTCAGGAAAATGCTAACGATTGCCAGGAGGAAAAAAACTTCATTGTTGATCGTTGATAAAACCGACTTGGTAACAAATAAAAGCACCACCAAGACCAAAAGAACTCGCTTGTCAAACCAGTAAAGACCCCAACCAAATTTAATCGCCAATCCTAAAATGACGGCCGTCATAATCAGGAATAATTCTTTAGTGTTAATGTAAAACGGGCCAAGGTACATATTTTTTATTTTAACATGTATTTTTCTTGTTGTTTACCCAAATCAATCCGGCTTGACAAAAGGCTCTACACTTTTTATAATGGTGCTAAATATGTCAGACACTTTCAAACCGTCTGCAAAAATATCTCTCTCGGATTTACCCGATCTAATGACAATTAAAGAAGTGGCAATATTGTTACGCGTCTCTCCGCTGACGATCAAACGCTGGGGCAAAAAAGGCAAACTGCCGGCAATAAGGATAAATTCCCGCGGCGACAGACGATATAAAAAAGAAGTTGTTCTTCGTTTACTTGGAGTGGAAGAAGAAAGATAAACAAACTTCCGTTTAGAATTTGGTATTATTATCTCATGTCCTGCCCCAACTGTAGCGCCTCAATGAAAGAAATGGTTCTTGATAGTCAGAACATTCTTCATTGCAAAAATTGCGGCACCAGCTTTTTTGCGGAAAACGGAATTAACAGAATCAGTTTGGCGGCAGCCCAGAAATTATCCGAAGACAGGCAAACGGATGAAGTGGCTGGCACCGACAAAAAATGTCCGAAAGATCAAACAGTTTTAAAAACGATGGCCGGCGAAAATATTCCGCCCGATGTCACTCTTCTCCAATGCCCCACCTGTCATGGCGTTTTTACCTATCCCGACGACCTCATCAAATTCAAGCAGGCCCAGGAAGTAAAAATCAATTATTTCAAACTTTGGCATCTGCCAATTCCGGCCCTAAAGGCGGTATTAATTTTTTCACTTCTCACGGCTGTCGGCCTGACTGCCGTTTCCCATTATAATTTATTGCCGCAATTATCCGCGCCCACACGGGCGACCGATGTTGCCAAAACCGTCCACGCCAGCCGCTCCGGCCCGTATCTTTTTTTGAGCTTTACTACCCCAATCCCTCTAATCTCCCAAATCTCCCTAATTGATAAAACGACCGGCAAAACCCTCACCAAAACCGTTTCTGCCAAACCAGCAACGATCCACTACATTACGACGACGGACGTAAATTTTAGTCACCAAATCTCGTACCAAATAATCCTTACCGACGAAAAAGGAAGAAAAACGAAGACGGAAGAACTATCTCTTACGCTTAAATAATTTAAAATTTTTTCAGCTTCTTCAGCACTCTCCTCATCTTCTCCTCCGTTCCGCGCAGTTCCAATGCCGCGTCGGCCGGATCGACGATATTGACGGATAAACCGGTCCCTAGCTCAAAACCGGCCCGTTGGACGAAACGGGGGATGATGCGCAGATACCAGTTCTCCTTGGGATAAATATAATAGTTGTAACCTAAAGGGTTTTGGCTGAATTGACTCCTCTCATAAATTTTTTTAATCTGTTTGAGGATTTTTTGCATGATCGAAGCCAAGTCGCTAATCTGCTCATTATCCAAATCGCCAAAAACCGTTTCCCCTTTTTTTGGCACAATCCAGACTTCATACGGCCATTGGGAAAAATCCGGGCAATAAACCGAAAAAAACTTATTGGTATCGACAACATTGGCCAGTGGTTCACGCGTCAGGACGTCAAGATTGATCTGGAAGGGAATAACCACCAGCTGGGAATGCGGGTGTGATAAAGAAGCGCCTGCCAGTTCACCATGATTGCAGAAAATATATACCTGACCTTTTTTGCGGTAAAAATTGTAACGTTCACGATAGGCTTTCAGTATCAACTGCACTTGGCTAAGCGGCAGGTCCTCAATGTCGTGCTGGTGATCGGGCGAATGAATAATCACTTCGTGACTGTCGGTTATGCTGAATTTATTCGGAATAACCCGCAGTTTCCAACCCGGTTTATTCGCTTCGCCGACGTCGTAACGCAACACCTCCGGCGGAGTATCTTTTTCGTGGCCGGAGCAAAGCGGGCAACGGTATTTTTTGCCATCCATGCCGGTCCTGGTCGAACGCGACGGCGAAATAATCACCCACCGGCGGGAAGAAATGTCGGGAACGTATTTAGACATAAATAATTTCTAAAACGCAGCGTACGGATTTTTTGTCACTGAACACTTGCGCTCGTTAAGTCTATAATTTTCGCCTTAACGCGTTTCGCATTGTGAAGTGATAAAAAAAAACATACGCAAGTTTTGAAAATACCACCTCTTATTTCAGTATAAATAATTCTTTCACTAAAAATCAATGTATAATTACTTTATGTACACAATAGTCGGTCTCGGCAATCCAGGCCAAAAATACCAGAACAACCGGCATAACGTCGGACAGATGTTTGTCGAATATGTCAAATCGCAAAACTCAAATCTCAAAATTGTTAAAACTGACACATTCATGAATCAATCGGGAAAATTTATCAAAAAACTAATTGGTCACTGGAATCTGAAAATTGAAAATTTGGTCGTCGCCCACGACGATCTCGATATTCCCTTAGGCAAGTTTAAAATTCAAAAAGGCCAGGGACCAAGGCTTCATAATGGTTTGGTTTCGATTGAAAACGCATTGGAAACCAATGATTTTTGGCGGATACGAATCGGTGTTGATAACCGGCCTGCCCGCCGCCCGCATCGCCAAAATCCCGATGAAGTGCAAAGTTTAAATGAAGATAGACAAACAAACCGCTGGATCAACGGTGAGACTTATGTGCTCAGTGATTTTACCCCCGAAGAAAAAACTGTTCTCAACGCCATATTCCCAAAAATTTATCAACAACTTTTCAACCAGATTCTTAATCATAACCAAATTGATCACGATCGTGATCAACTTGGTTAAAGTTGGAAAAATTGTTTTATTAAATCCTCATCTTCAATTTTTTCGGCAATGATATATTTCATATACTTAGCGCTTTCTATTACTTTTTTTATCAAACTTATTTCCTTCTCACACTCGTAAGGAAATATATAAACACTTTTCTGATACGGATAAAAACCAAGTTTAGTTAAAAATCGCCTCAAATAGTCTCTTTTATTTCTTTGAATTTCCGGAACATCGAAAAACACCATATACCATTTTCCTTTCCATTCCTTTGTTTTCT